>SHWN01000023.1 GCA_009693795.1 Acetobacteraceae bacterium | reverse complement strand
CCCAACGGAAATGGCAATCCCAGCGCAACGGAAACCGGCGCGACCAACAGCAGAACCAGGGCGGCGCGGATTAACCAGGGTAAATCCAGGGTCGCCATCATCGCCGCCTCCAGCCCCAACCCAACCGCCAGGCACCATAACAACGTCACGCCACAGACGATGCGGATACCTCGGCGCGGCGCGGCCTCAAACAGATGCTCCAGCATACTGCCCAGGCCAGAGAAGATCAGCATCCCCGTCAACACCAGGGCAAAGGCGCTGGCGCGATCATTGAGGTAAAAACTTGCCTTATCGATGACAAACATCTCGATAAACAGAAAGCCAAGACCCAGGGCAGGGAAATAAATAATCGCCCGCAGGATCGCCGGCCGCGTGGCATCAGTTTCACGCGCCCGGCGTTGGGCGGGCGCGAACAGCGGCACCACCAGAACAAACAGTGCTATAATTACGGCCTGCGCAAGCACAAACAGGTTAACCAGTCCCGATATCTCCGCCTGCGGCAATATCTCCAACCGCTTGAGGATGGTTTCCAATTGCGACAAACGAAGCACGGCATAAAAGGACGGACGATCCATGGTTGTCGGATCCAGGTTAAAAGCGCGCGTAGGATCGGCGCTTTCCACCCCGTCCAGCATGGCCTGCACCTCATCGGCGATGGCATCGGCTGGCCCCTCGGTGGTAACCGCGCCAATGGTGAAGGATACCGCCGGCATATCATTGTAAATCTGCGCGCGCGCCGCCGTGCGGTCGAAACCCGGATAGTACGACACGTCGAACGACCGCTCGTCACAGAAAGTCTTCACCATCGCGATCCGCGCCGCGTCCCATGGCATCGGGCTGATGAGAATCCGCACCGACCAGGCGGAGCGGATGACCATCACATGCCGGGCCGCGAAGGGCCGGCTGTTCGGGCCTCCAAAGCCACCCATATGGATGCCTTCCCGCACCGTCGCCAACATACGCAGCGCATAGACCGGAAAATCCCGGATCGAGACGGGAATGGAAACAATCCCAGCGGGCGCCAGTGCGCGCAGATAAATATTGATCGCCTCGGCGGTAAACGCTGTCATATTAGCTTCCGCCGCATCCATGAAATCGGCCGACAGATCAATGATGTCATAACGTCCGGCCGGACCGCGGAGCAGCGCCGCCACCGGTCCATCGGGCAGCAACCGCACGACCGGATCCACCGGATAGGCCGGCGACGGGCCGAGGCCATGGCGCAGCGCGCCCAGCAATACCGGCTCCGGCTCCAACGCATCAACCGTGCCCGCGCCCAGGGCCCGCACAGCGGCGATACGAAAACCGCCCGATGTGCCACCAAGCAGCACACGCGCCGCCGGAATCAGGCCATAGGGCGCGGCGTCCAGCGTGGCACCCGCATACCCCACATCGATGGGCCCCGGCTTGGGCAACGCCGCCAGCCGGTTGCCGTCCCGATACAAACCAAAACTCGCCGGCGGGCCCGGCAGGCCCAGCATGGCGGCATTATTGGAAAGATCGGTATCCACCCGTTCGGTAAAGTCATCGAGTAGTAAATAAGTCCCGCGCGGAGCCAGTATCTCCGCCACGATTTTCGCATTCGGCGTATTCAGCGGCGCATAGATGGATTTGAACTCGTTGAATCCGACTTGCCCGCCCAGCAACAACAGACCCTCCCCCCCCAGCAAGGCCAGCAACGTGGCCAGCAAGGAGACCCGGCGCCATCGGCCCGGCACGAACAATGCACTGGCCGCGATCGGCACCAGCAAGACCGGCACCAGGGCGAAGGGATGCAGCACGAACATCAACGCCAACGCAGCCGCGGCACCCAGTCCAGCCCCGGTGAGATCGAAGCCGTAAACCCGGCCAATCTCCCCCGCATTTAGCACAAAACTCAGAGAGACATAGATGCCGGTGAGAAAGAAAAACGGCAGCAAGGCCAAGTAATAGCCGGCGATGTTCCATAATTGTGGCTCATAGGTCGCGGGATTTTGCAGTTGCAGCGGATTGAACGGATTGATCGTCGTTAGATGAAATCCGATCGCCGCCGTCGCCACCAGCACCACCGGCAGTCCAGCAAATAATTTCGCCGCGTGACGCACTAACACGTCGCGCGCCAAGGCCATCACCACGCCAGAGAGCGCAAACCCAACCATGACAATCGAGATCACCCAGTAGCCATATTCCGACCATTTCGTCACCGCGAAATAGCGGGTCAGCGCAATCTCATATCCAACTGCCCCGGCGGAGATCAAAAACAGCGGCCACAGCACGGCACGACCGATCATCGCGTTACTCACCGCCAGATTTTCCGTGCCAGAAAATCGCTCACCAGCGCGTTAAAGCCCGCCGGGTCATCGACAAACAAGGCGTGTCCAACATCGTTGCTCAGCACCACGCTCTCCGCGTTAGGGTGGTTGCGCGTCAGGTTTCCTGCCTGGGCGGCAAATTTTGGCCGCACCACATACAGGATTGGCTTCGTAACGCCATAGATCGCCTCTCGCCAATAGCTACGCGGCACCGAATAAGCGAGCAGGGCGCGACTCGCGGGTTCAGGCACTCGCAAGGTGGCCCGGGTCAATCGGTCCAGATAGGCCGGCGATTGCGGGCGACGGAACATGCCATGCACGAAGGCGCGCATGGCCGCCTCATGCGGTGGCTTCGGGCCGCTTAGCGGCAGGGGTGCCGGCGGCGGCGGCTCCTCACCCACCGAATTATCCACTAGTATCAGTCCATCCACGCGACCCTCGCCATGCGCTTTCACATAGGCCAGGGTTTCCAGCACCGCGAGCGACCACGCCACCAAGACCATCGGGCCGGGACCAAGTTGGCCCAGCAGTTCGGCGATATCCTGCGCCCGGCGCATATGCGTGTAGCCGCCGCGGGCGACTTCGGACTCGCCCTGGGCCCGCGGATCGAAGGCGATGACCCGGTATTGGCGCGACAGCTCGGCAATCTGCGGCGTGAAAATCCACGCCGGCATGGTCCAACCAGGAATCAGGACGAGCATGCGTCCGCTGGCGGGCCCGGCATACAGATAATGCAGGCGCGTGCCATCACTCGCGGTGAAATACCGGCTTTCGGGCGCCGTCGCTCGCGGCTGGGCCGCACCCAGGCGCGATTCCACCACGCCGCCGAGGACCAGAACGCCCAGGACAAGACCAGCTTGGCGGCGCGACAGAACGGCGGTGGGGGGCATGGCGCGTTATGCGCATCGATGCCAGTTCATCTCAACCAAAACTTACCTTCACGGTGGCAGGGTTCCGCCCTCACGACCCAGACATATGCCCCGTGCGCGACGCCGCTCCGTGCCGATCTAGCAGATCCCGGATACGGGCTCTTGCGGCGGATCCGCATATCGATCGATCCTGGGATGATTGGGCAACTGGCATTGATGCGGGGCGCGGTCGGTCTCATCTTGATTGATGAAACCGCGTGCCGGGATGCCGGCATGACAGGCTTTGTCCTCAAATCCATCACCATCGATAGCTTACACGCTGCGTTGGCCGACGGTATCGCCAATCGTGCACCCCGCCCGGCGCCATCTTATGATACAATCCTGCTTGATCACAGCATCATTACTGCGCCATGAAATTGGTGATGTCGTCCTCAAGGAAATCCTTGAATTATTTCTCGACCAAGTGCAGCAATATCTGAGTGCGTTGCAAGACAGCTTAAAAGTCGATGCACTGGCCGTAAGGTTGCAAGCCCATACGATCGTCGGTGCGGCTCGCAATGTCGGGTTGTTGCGCCTCGGCCAGGCCGCACCCGGCATCGAACAAGTCTGCCGGCGCGGCATCCCCGCTGCCGCTCTTCTGACGCCGTTGGCTGGGGTTCTGGACGACAGCATCGTCGCGCTGCAGGGCTTCATGGCCAGAATGACAAAAACCGTCCGCTCCGCCGCATGGGCCCGCGCGGCGCTCACCACCGCTCAAGCCGCCGCCGTCGCATGATTGATCCAGCATGGATGCACGCCCGATTGGAGCCCGACGCGGATCGGGGCATAGTCAGGCATCATGTCATATATCCTGCCCAAAGATGGCCAGCCCTGGCAGCGTATCACCCTCGATGACGCTGGTTTCGACCCCGCTCGCCTGGCCGCCACCATTGCCTGCGCCGACATACACGAAACCCCTGGCCGCGCGATATGCACGCGCATCTGGAAAACGGCTATATCGAACCACCGTCCGACAACGCGATCCTCGGGCCGATCCGCCCGCTCGGCGGCCCCAACGGCCTGGTCTTCCGCGGCAGGCGCCTGGTCGCTTCCTAGGGCGATACTCGACAGGCCAATTACACATTCAGTGTCGCTAAAAGTTATCCTTCCCTTTGCGCCGGTATCGCCTTCGATTACGGTCTACTCGGCGAGCTTGCTGCGCCCGGGGGCCAAACCGTCCATGATGGCGGCCTCGACAGCCCGCAGAACGGCCCATCACCAGGTGGCATCTGCTGACCAATACGTCGGAATGGGAAGACACGCTCTTCTGCAAAGCCGACGCGATCGACCACAATCGCAGCCTGGCGACGGAAGGGCGTAGCAAGAAGCAATCGCGCATCCTGCTTCCGAAGGCTGGAGCTGGCGCGGCTACGCAACCTCCATGGTGGACATCAATGGCACCGCGATCGAAAGCGTCGCCGGCGGCACCCATTGGGGCGGCGGCATGTGCATCCATGCCGAAGATCAGCCACTGGTCGGCTCGCTGATGGCTGCTGGCGGCGCGTGGGGCGGGCAACCACTGATCTCGCGCGACTGGATCACAAAATCACTCACACCTTGTCCGCTGAATGAAAGCTACGGGTTACTGTGGTGGCTGAACACGCATCGCGCGCGCATGCCGCCCGCCCCGCCTCCAGCTTCTTCGTCGTCGGCGCCGGCGGCAACATGACCTGGATCGACCCGGACCACGATATTGTCGCCGTGATCCGGTGGATGGATCCGGCGGCGCAGAATGACTTTGTCGCGCGGGTGCTGAACGCGTTGCGCTGAACCAGGCCACGGATTAGCGTCTATCGACCGAATGGGGGAAACCATCATGAACGTGATCACCGACCTGGACGCCATCAGCGCGGGACAGGATTTAACGCGCAAACTCTCCGATCAGGCACGCACGCTGCGTTATGAGGCCCTCAGCACGGAAGCACGCGAACTGGCGCGGCAATGCGTGCTCGATTACCTCGCCTGCACCATCGCCGGCGCCAGTGAGCCACTCACTAAAATCATGCTGGCGGAAATGGCAGAACAGGGCGGCACGGGCGAAGCGGTCGTGGTGGGCCACACGGTACGGCTGCCAGTGCTCTCGGCCGCGTTGGTCAATGGCAGCGCGGCGCACGCGCTAGATTACGACGATGTCAATCTGGCGATGCCTGGCCACCCCTCGGTCGCCATCCTGCCGGCCCTGTTGGCCATGGCCGAAGCCAACGGCGCCTCCGGCGCCGAGGCTCTCACCGCCTTCATCGCCGGCTATGAATTGCAATGCCGGGTCGGCCGCGTCATTGCCCCCGGCCATTACGATGGGCTGGGCTTTCATTCCACCGCAACAATCGGCAGTTTCGGTTCAGCGGCCGCCTGCGCGCATCTTCTGGGCCTGGACGCGGCGCAATCGGCCACCGCGCTGGGTATCGCCGGCACACAAGCGGCCGGGCTGAAATCCATGTTCGGCACGATGTGTAAACCACTTCATGCTGGCAAAGCTGCTTATAACGGTCTGCTCGCCGCTCGTCTGGCCAAACGCGGCTTCGACAGCCGGATGGATGTGCTGGAGTGCGCGCAAGGCTTCGCACGCACGCACAGCCCGGATTTCAACCCGGCGCGTGCGTTTGATACTCCGACCGGCGGCTATCATTTGCGCAATAATCTTTTTAAGTATCACGCCGCCTGTTACCTCACGCATGGCCCGATCGAAGCGGCACGCGTGTTGCGCCTGAACCATAACTTAACGCCGGACCGCGTCGGCACGATCCGCCTAAGGATTGACGGCGCGACGGACCGCGTGTGCAACATCCCCGCCCCCACCAACGGGCTGGAAACCAAATTCAGCCTGCGCATGACCACGGCGATGGCCCTGGCAGGGGTGGAAACCGGCCGGCTCGACGCTTATTCCGAACAAAACGCCGCCGATCCGGTGCTGAACGGTCTACGGGAGAAGGTCTCCATCGAATTTCAATCCGGCTGGCCGCACACCAAGGCCGAAATGGAAATCGAGACAACGGATGGCGCGCGTATCAGCGCAACCTATGACGCCGGCGTCCCGGCCGCCGATGTGATGCAACAAGGAAGCCGCCTAGGACAAAAATTTCATGCCTTGGTAGACCCGATCCTCGGAGTGGCGCGCGCGCGGGAAATCGTCGCGCTGGTCCAACGTTTCGATAGCCTAGCGGATCTGCGCACCCTGGCAAAAGCCTGCGCTGCCTGACACAGACTGGTGGTTATCCACACGATAAGCGGGTCCCATGGTCGGCTATGTCACCATCGGCACCAACAACCTCGCTCGCGCCGCCGGTTTCTATGATCCCATTGCCCAGGAACTCGGCGGCGGCCGCGCCATGGAGATGGACAAATTTATCGCCTGGGAAAGCACCGGTAGCCCAATGATCGGCGCCATCACCCCGTTTGATGGCAAGCCCGCCACCCCGGCAATTGCACCATGATCGCCTGCGCCGCAAGGACCGCGCCTAGGTGGAGGAGGTGCATGCCCTCGCCTCTCCCTTGGCGGCAGGGATGAAGGCGCGCCCGGCGCCCGCGGCGATAATTTCTACACGGCCAATTTTCGCGACCTGGACAGCAACAAACTAGCCATCTTCGCCATGGGCTGATCTGGACACCGCCACGAATAACCTCAGCGCCGGCCGAACATCCGCTCCAGATCGGCTTTCGACAGTTTTATGAATGTCGGCCGGCCATGGCTGCACGTCGCGGCACGCGGCGTCGCCTCCATCTGGCGTAGCAGAGCATCCATCTCCGCCTGTCCCAGCCGCCGCCCGGCGCGGATCGACCCATGGCAGGCCAGTCGCGCCACCACCGCATCCAGGCGTGACACCAGGCTAGTGGCTTCTTCTATCTCGGATAATTCGTCGGCCAGATCGCGCAGCAGCGGCGCCGGATCCGGCGTGCCCAAAACAGCGGGCAGCGCGCGCACCAGGATCGCACCGGGACCAAAGGCTTCCAGTTCCAGGCCCAGGGAAGCAAATTCATCGGCACGGGCAAGCAGCCGGACGGCGTCGGAGGGTAGAAAATCCACCACCGCCGGCAACAGCAAAGCCTGGCTGCGCACGCCCCCCGCCAGCATCTGTTCGCGGATCGCCTCATGGGTCAGGCGTTCATGCGCGGCATGCTGATCCACCAACACCAGCGCACCATCGGCGGCGACGGCAAGGATATAGGTATCCAGCACCTGTGCCACCGCTGCGCCCAGCGGATAATGTTCTGCCGCTTGCACCCCGCCATGGGTAGGGGCATGGGCTGTAATGGCTGGCGTTGGCAAGGCGCGCGCACCGGGCGCGGCATCCAGCGGCAACGCCGTCTCCGCCATGCCGCTGGCCGCGCCACGCGTCATGCCGGGCAGCGGCTGGTGCCAACCAACCGGGGGACGCTGGGTGAAGCCGCGCCCCTGCAGGGGCCGCCGCATGGGCGTGCTCGCCACGCCGCCAGCGCCCTGCGCCAAGGCCCGCCCAACCGCACCGATCAGCAAGGCGCGTACCGCGCCAGCGTCGCGATAGCGCAATTCCGTCTTCGCGGGATGGACATTCACATCCACGTCCTGCGCGGGCAGATCAAGCCACAACGCCGCGACTGGCTGGCGGCCGGCGGCGATCATATCGCGATAGGCCACCCGCAGGGCGGTGCGCAGAACTGGGTCGGAGACCGGGCGGTTATTCACCGTAAACCCCTGCTGCGCGACGGTCGCTCGCGTCAGGCTCGGCGTACCTACAAAGCCCGACAGTCGCATATCGGCGCGGGTTTCATCGACCTCCAGCAAGGACGCGGCGGCATCGGCGCCGAGCAGGGCGGCAACGCGCGCACGGCGATCCTGCGCCGGCAGGTCAAAAACCTTCCGTCCATCGCTTTCCAGCCGAAACGCCACACCCGGTGCCGCGAGCGCCAGGCGACGGACGGTTTCCTCCGCGCGATCGGCTTCGGTACGCGGTTGCTTCAAAAATTTCTTCCGCGCCGGAGTGGCGAAGAACAGATCACGCACCACCACACGCGTACCCAACGCCCCGGCACAGGGTTCCACCGGAAACACCCTGCCACCTTCGACCCGGATCACATGCGCGCTGTCCCCGTCTCGCGGGCGCGACGTGATGGCCAACCGGGCAGCGGCACCGATCGAGGGCAACGCCTCGCCGCGAAACCCCAAAGTCGCGATGCGCACCAGATCGTCGCCATCCGCCAGCTTGGAGGTCGCGTGGCGCTGCACCGCTAAGGCCAGATCCTCCGGCGCCATGCCCATACCGTCATCGGCGATCTCGATACGCGTAATCCCGCCTTCTTCCAGCACCACGGCGATGCGTCGCGCACCGGCATCCAGCGCATTTTCTACCAACTCCTTCACCGCCGCCGCCGGGCGTTCGATCACCTCCCCCGCCGCGATACGGTTGACGGTGCTTTCCCCCAGGAGGTGAATGCGCGACATCAGGCCTCGCCACGCAATTCCCGAAAGGCACGGATCAGGGCAGTAGTAGAACTATCATGCGCGCCTGGATCGGCACCCGGTGTCAGCGCCGGCACCAGCGCACCCGCCAGTTCCTTACCAAGCTCCACGCCCCATTGATCGAAACTATTGATGCCCCAGATGCAGCCCTGCACTGCCACTTTGTGTTCATACAACGCTATTAACCGGCCGAGGGAAAACGCGTCCAGCCGGTGGAACAAAATACTTACCGAAGGACGCTCCCCGGAAAACGCCCGATGCGGCGCCAGCCGGTCCGCCTCGCCCTGCGTCATCCCGGCTTGTAGCATCCCCCCCTTGGCTTCCTCAGCCGTGCGCCCGCGCAATAACGCCTCCGCCTGGGCAAAAGCATTGGCGGCCAAAGCGCGATGGGCATCTTGCCGATCATGATCGGGTGTGGCGGCAAGGATAAAATCCACCGGCACCACTGATGTCCCCTGATGCACCAGCTGCATAAAACTATGCTGCGCATCGGTACCCGGCACGCCAAACACCACCGGGCAGGTCGGTTGGTCCACGGGCGATCCGTCCAGCATGACGGATTTGCCGTTCGATTCCATTTCCAGTTGCTGCAAAAACGCCGGCAACAGGCCCAACCGCTCGTCATAAGCTAACACGCAATGGGACCCACATCCCAGCGCATCGACATGCCAAATGCCGACCAGCGCCAGCAGCACGGGCAGGTTTTCCTCCAACGCGGCATCGCAGAAATGGCAATCCATCGCCCAGGCGCCATCCAGCAGGGCCTGGAACGATTCCCACCCCGCCGCCAGCGCAATTGACAACCCGATGGCGGACCACAGCGAGTAGCGCCCCCCCACCCAGTCGCGGAACCCAAAGGTTTTCTCCGCCACGATCCCAAACGCCGCCACCGCCTTGGCATTGGTGGACAGCGCGACGAAATGCTGGGCCACGGCCGCGTTACCCAACGCGCCAGCCAGCCAGTCGCGTGCGGCACGCGCATTCATCATCGTCTCGGCGGTGGTGAAGGTTTTTGAGGCTACCAGCACCAGGGTCCGTTCCGGGTTCAGGTTGCGGGCCAGGGCAGCAAAGGCGTGGCCATCGACATTGGACAGGAAATGCACGGCAAGCCTAGCGCCGCCCGCCATCGTCAATGCCCGCACCACCATCCGCGGCCCCAAATCAGAGCCGCCAATGCCAATATTCAGGACCGTGTCGAATGTGGCGCCGGTCGCGCCACGCAAGGTGCCGTCATGCACAGCCCAGGTGAAGTCGCGCATGCGCGCCCGTTCCGCCCGTGCCAGCGCGCTGGCGGCGTCGATGCCGCCCGGCAAGGTAGCGTTCAGTTCCACATCGTCTGGCGCGCGGAGCGCCATATGCATGGCCGCGCGACCCTCTGTCGTATTGACCGCCACGCCGGCGAACAAGCGGGCACGAAAATCCTCAAGCCCAGCAGCCCGTGCCAGCCCGATCAGCACTCCAAGCGTATCCTGATCGATCCCGGTCTTAGAAAAATCGAGCCGCAGATCATTCAGCCTGGCGGAAAACCGCGCCGCGCGTTGGGGATCGGCGGCAAAAAGCGGGGTAATGCGCCGCGCGTCTGGCAGTGCGGCCATTGTCATCAGGCGGCGCCAGGCTGCGTTACGCAGGGCATGCAATTCAGGATCCATGCCCCGGAGATTAACCTAGAAGATAGAGTCGAAGAAACTCCGCAGCTTCGGTTGCTCGACGGCCGTATCACCGACCCGCGTGTCCTGGCCCAGGGCCGCGTTTTCCCGCAAGCGCTTGGCCTCCCGCGTTGCATCGACGGTAACAGCTCGGTCCTTCGGCGTCTGCCAGAACAGCATCCGCTGCACGAGGCTTCGCTGATCCGCTTCGCGGCTGGCATCCACAGCCACCTGATCGCGAATATCGGGCGAAGCCTGTGGCCCGGCGGCGGACAGCAACACCTGCTGCCCTGGGCTGGGCGTGGCCGCGCTCGGAGATTCCAATGCCAAAGCCGGGACCAGCACCTGCTCGGCCTGCTGGCGTTCGCTCAGCTCCTGCGGGCGCGACGCGCCCGAGCGCGGTGGCGGCAACTCAAACTTCGTCGGCATCGAGAGCGGCGCGCGCGCCGTCACCCGGAATTCATCCGGCGCATCGCGCGCCAGGCCCAAGAAGCGATTGACGCTCTCTCCACAGGCCGACAATCCGAGGGCACTGCCCAGCAACAGAACACAGGCGCGCAGGGGGAAAAGTCCAGGGGTCCGCATGGATTGGATCATTATCGCGCAATTGGAACGCCGGCAAGGCACTGACAAGAGGGGAAGAGTCTAGTTTGGGACGTCCGCTCCGGCCCACTCCCCCACCCGGCCACCCAACGAAGGTATACTTCCGTGCGTAGCCAGGTTGGGAAGCAGGCCGGAGCCGGACGTCCCAAACCAGACCCTCACTCCGCTCCCTCCGCCTTGGCGAACAGGCTTTCCACAATCAGCGCCGTCACACCGCAGACAATGGCGGAGTCGGCGATGTTGAACACATACCAGGACCAGCCCCAGGCGTGGACATGCAGGAAATCTACCACCGCGCCAAACCGCAACCGGTCGATCACATTACCAATCGCGCCCCCCGCGATGGCACCCACCGAAAAGCTGACCCACCAGGAGCGCGCACGCCACAGCCAGAAGCCAAAAGCGATGACGGCGAGACAAGCCAATCCCGCCAGCACCAGCTGCCCGGTTTCACCGTCAGAGGCAAACAGCCCGAAGGTGACGCCCCGGTTCCACACCATGGTCAGATTGAAGAAAGGCAACAGCACAACCTGACGGATCGTTGGCAAATCCAGAATATCCAGCACCCAGTATTTGCTCGCCTGATCCAACCCGAGGATCAAAAGCACCATTCCCAGGCCCGCGATGGTGAAGCGACGATGCCTCACGCAGACTTGCAGACCAATCCAGAGTTCACCGCATCGACACAGCGCAGGCAGAGGGTGTGATGATCGGCATCTCCCCCAACCTCCGGCAGGATCTTCCAACAACGCGCGCATTTATTGCCTGGAGCCACCACGACCATGACCGCTACACCCCCCACCTCCGCCAGGCTGAAAGCGGCGGATGGCGGATCACCCAAGGCGAATTCTACGCCGGAGACGATGGCCAGTTCCGCCCAACGCTCCGCCGGAAGCAATTGCTGCGCGTTATGGTCGAGATACACCACCAGCCGCGCCTGCAATGACGCCCGGATCAAGCCGTCCGCGCGGGCCCGTTCTAGCGCCCCGGTCATCACCCGGCGGACGTCGCGAATCCGTTCCCAACGCACGCCCAAGGCCAAATCATGCCAATCCATCGGCAGGGTCGGGAAGGCTTGCAAATGCACCGAATTTTCCTCGCCAAACCGTGCACTCCAGGCTTCCTCGGCGGTGAAGCATAGCACCGGGGCCAGCCACGTGGTCAGACAGCGATGCAGATGGTCCAGCACGGTGCGCGCCGCCCGGCGCGTGAGATCATCGGGGCGATCACAGTAAAGCGCATCCTTACGCACATCGAAGTAAAATGCCGAAAGATCACCGGCACAGAAGACATGCAGCAACGGATAAACACCGGTCCAGTCGTAACTGAGTGTCGCAGCACGGATCTGATTATCCAACTCCGTCAAGCGATGCAGCACAAAGCGTTCCAGCTCCGGCATATCTTCCAACGGCACACGTTCGGCTTCGGTGAAGCCATCAAGAGATCCTAGAATCCAACGCAAAGTGTTGCGCAAACGGCGATAAAGTTCGGCCTGTTGCTTGAGGATTTCCGATCCGATACGCAAATCTTCCGACGTATCGGAGGACATCACCCATAGCCGCAGAATATCTGCACCGTATTTATCGATCACTTCCTGCGGCGCGGTGACATTACCCAGAGATTTGGACATTTTACGCCCGCCTTCATCGAGTACGAACCCATGCGTCAGAACCGCCTTGAACGGCGCAACACCGCGCGTTCCCACAGATTCCAGTAAGGACGAATGAAACCAGCCACGATGCTGATCCGATCCTTCCAGGTAAAGATCAGCCGGCCATGGCAAATTTCTATCTTCTAAAGTAAATGCATGCGTCGAACCAGATTCAAACCAGACATCGACGATGTCCATCACCTGATCATAGTCATCCGGGTTGCGTTCCTCGCCCAGGAAGCGCGCAGCCGGCGACGAATACCAGCAATCCGCGCCCTCGGCGGCAAAGGCATCGACAATCCGCTGCATCACCGCCGGATCACGCAATGGCACGGCGGACGCCTTTTCCACGAATACCGCGATCGGTACGCCCCAAGCGCGCTGACGGCTGATACACCAATCGGGTCGCACCGCGATCATCGAACGCAACCGGGTTTTTCCCGCTTCCGGCACGAATTGCGTTGCATCGATCGCATCCAGCGCCTTCTGGCGTATGTTTTCTTCCCCATCCATGCGGATGAACCATTGCGGCGTGGCACGAAAGATCAACGGCGCCTTGGAACGCCAAGAATGTGGGTACGAATGGGTTAATTTTTCACGTGCCAACAGCCCACCCGCATCCGTTAACGCGGCGCAGACCGGATCGGCGGCCTTATACACATGATGCCCCGCGAATAACGGAACCCAGGCATTGAATGTCCCGTCATCACAAACGGTCTCCGGAATATCCAATCCGTGCGCGCGGCCAAGAATAAAATCGTCCTCGCCATGGCCAGGGGCAATATGGACGAATCCGGTGCCCGCCTCGGCGGTGACGAAATCACCCAGTAACAAAGGTGTGTCGTGATCATAGCCACGCCCGCGTAGCGGATGCGCGCAGATCGTGCCGGCCAGTTCATGGCCCGCGAACAAATCCATGATGTGATGCGTGCTGATGCCAACGGTCTCGATAAAAGTCGGCAGCAGCGGCAACGCCATCAATAATTTCTCACCAGCGCGCGCCAGAGAACCCTCAGCCACACTATCAACGTGAATCAGGGCATATTGCACTTCTGCACCCGCCGCGATGGCGCGGTTGCCGGGCATGGTCCACGGCGTCGTGGTCCAAATCACCACGGCGGCATCCGCTATCCGGTCATCAGCTGCCTGAACAACCGGAAACCGCACCCAGATCGTGACAGATACATGATCGTGATACTCGATCTCCGCTTCGGCCAGCGCCGTCTTTTCCACCGGGCTCCACATCACCGGGCGTAAGCCACGATACAGCGCCCCATTCATCAGGAATTTTCCGATCTCCGCCACGATCGCGGCTTCGGACGAAAAATCCATCGTCGCGTAGCGCGCGGCAAAATCACCTTCCACGCCCAGCCGACGAAACTGCCCCGCCTGCACATTCATCCAATGCTGCGCATAGGCACGGCATTCAGCGCGAAAATCGAGGACGGGAACATCATCCTTATTGCGCTGGGTTTTCCGGTACTCTTCCTCGATCCGCCATTCGATCGGCAAGCCGTGACAATCCCAACCGGGGATATAAAGCGCATCCTGCCCGGCCATCTGGCGCGTGCGGTTGACCACATCTTTAAGAATCTTGTTCAGCGCATGCCCGATATGCAAATTACCGTTCGCATAGGGCGGGCCATCATGGAGGATAAATTTTTCGCGGCCCGCCGATGCCGCGCGCAATTGCTCCCAAAGCTTCGTCCGCTCCCAGCGAGCCAGGATAACCGGTTCCTTCTTCGGCAAATCGCCGCGCATCGGAAAGGACGTATTGGGCAGAAACACCGTGTCGCGGTAATCGCGCTCGATTTTTTCGGTTGTGTCGCTCATGGAAAATATTTCTCGGCGGCGATCTGCCGCGTTCTAAGGAAGAGGAAGGCACACGGACGAAATTCCGGCGGTTCAAACCGCCGGGCGGATAATTCGTGCTGGCCTATACAAGGTTCCGATGTCGCGGACTATGGGGAAGGCAGACCCGCCCGGTCAAGGATTCGTCGCGCTTCCACGGCATCCGCCGCGATCTGGGCCTTCAACTCCTCCAGGCCGGAGAACCGCTGTTCCGGGCGGATAAAGGCATGCAAGGCGACGGAAATTTCCACCCCATAGATATCGCCAGCCCAATCAAAGATATTCACTTCCAGCCGGCTTTCCGGCCCTTCATTCACCGTCGGACGTCGCCCGATATTGGCGGCACCCTGGCGGACCGAGCCATCCGGCAACCGAATCACCACCGCATAGACCCCTCGCGCCGGCTCCAAATGTCGCCCCAGCGGCAAATTAGCGGTGGGAAACCCGATCGTGCGGCCACGCTTATCGCCATGCGCGACGATCCCGCGAATGGCCCAGGGCCGGCCCAATTCAACCGCCGCCCGCTCCGGATAGCCATCCTGCAAGGCGCGGCGAATGCGACTGGCAGAAATCAGCCCACCGGCATCGGCGACCGCCGGCACCCGGGTGAAGCCCATACCCAACGCCTCCGCCCGGTCCGCCAGCAGGCCCGTATCCCCTCCCTTACGATGACCAAAAGCGAAATCCGGCCCGCAGGCCAGATGCTTCGCTCCCAGGCCGGCATGCAGGATATCGACGACAAACTGCTCCGCCGACATATGGCTGAACGTCTTGTCGAACGGCAGCTCATAGACAATCGCCACGCCGAGTGCCGCCATTGCATCGGCGCGTTCTCCCGATAAGGTCAGGCGAAAAGGCGGGTCATCGGGGCGAAAGAACTCGCGCGGATGCGGCTCAAATGTAAGGACCGCAAGCCTCGCGTCCGGCCGCGCCGCATGGGCCGCGCGTATCACGGCGGCATGACCGCGATGGACGCCATCGAAATTGCCCAGCGCGACAGCGGCTCCGCGTAAATCGACGGGCAAATTCCGCCAGGTATCGAGTATCTGGACGTCGCCTGTTTGGCTCATCGGTATGCGTCGCGTCGAGGTGGAAATAACATGAGCCTGTTTCTGGGCGATGCCTCCGGCCGGGTCAATTGCCTTCCGCGTCATCCGGGTCATAGCCGTCGCAGTTCGTCACCTAGCTGGCGCAAATATTGCGCACCCAGCCGCGCGCCGTCAGCCCGCCCGGTAGCTGCACGGTCACGTCGGTGAATTTTTCGGCAAAGCCATGCAGTTGGCCGATCATGATGGCCGCCTCGTCGGAGCCCGGTTCGCCAAAGCCCGGCAGGCTCGGTGCATCGGCCTGCGGTACGGCACACAACCGGTGACTGCCCGTCTGCAGACCGACTATGCTGGCAAGGATCCAGCCGGGCCCACGGAACCGAAAGGCCGGCCCATCGTATGACGCACTTCCACCAACCACGCCCCTGGTTGGACAAGCCATGGTGTGCCTGCCAAGGTCAGGCGATCCCCTGATCAAAGACAGAAACCGCCATGCCAGCCACCGAGGTCGGTCGATCCGAAGATTTGCTGGACGAACTGGCCCATTGGGTAAGGCTGGAAACGCCGACGACGAACCCGGTCGCGGTCAACCAGCTGATGGACATTGCCGCCGGCGAACTTTTCAGCGCCGGCGCCATCCTGGAACGCATCCCGGGACGCGATGGCTTCGGCGACACGCTGATCGCCCGGACCCCGCCCGGTGTGGGCGCAAACGGCGAAAAACCCATCCTGATCGCCGGCCATCTGGACACGGTCTGGGCCGTCGGGACATTGGCCGACATGCCTTACCGGGTGGACGGCATCCGCGCCCATGGCCCGGGCATCCACGACATGAAGGCCGGCAGTTTTCTGGCCTTTCATGCCCTGCGCAGCATTCTGCGCCAGCAGATCCCAACCCGTCGCCCCATCACCCTGATGCTAACCCCGGATGAGGAGGTTGGCAGCCCCAGCTCGCGCCAATGGATCGAACGAGAGGGCGCGGGCGCCGCCTTTGTCCTGATCCCAGAACCCGCCGGCAAGGGTGGCGCCTGCGTCACCTCCCGCAAGGGGGTAGGGCGTTTCAGCATGCATATCGCCGGGCGCGGCGCGCATTCGGGCGGCGGCTTTCAGGATGGCGTGTCGGCGGTGGTGGAACTGGCGCGCCAGATCCAGCGCATCCACGAGATGGTAGATCTGGAACGCGGCGTGACGATGAATGTCGCCCCCATCTGGGGCGGCTCACGCCCCAATGTGGTGCCGCATGAAGCCGGCTGCGAAATAGATTTGCGGGTTCCCACCGGCGCCGATGGCGAACGGATGCAGCGAATCCTGCTGGCCCTGGAACCGTTTCACCCTGGCTGCCGCCTAACCATCACCGGCGAGATGAACCGCCCGCCTTTCGCCGAAAGCCCGGATATTCTGGCGTTATACGAACACGCCCACGCCATCGCCAAAGAGGTCGGCTTCAAGCTACCACGCCAATTCCGTGGCGGCGGCTCGGATGGCAATTTCACCGCCGCGCTCGGCATTCCCACCTTGGATGGGCTGGGCTGCCCCGGCTCCGGCGCGCATGTCCGCCATGAACATATTTTCTGGCAGGAATTGGCCCCCCGTGCTGCCTTCCTCGCCGGGATGCTGGAGACGCTGGATTAAGCGTCTGTTTGATAAGTCCGGCACCGGCCCGAGCCCTCTATGCATCGGTGGCGAAGCGTGGATCGCTGGCGAGTTCCTCGCGCCCGATCGCGGCCTTCCTCATGCTTCAAATCGATCGCCAGGCTGCGCTTGTTGCGTGAGGTCAGCTGCTAGTAATAATCCGTCGGCGCTGCCGGGCTGGGACCGCGACCGCGCCAGGGACCGCCCACGCCAGGTAGCTCGATCTTGATCACATCATCCCCGAAATCAGACAAGATTGTTGTGGCTGCCGGCCCTGCAATCTAGCTGGCGTAGTCGATGACTTTCAGACCTGTAAACAGGCTGCTCATGAGATTTTTCTTTTTAGATTTTACACCGCGCCAACCATCAATCCACGCCAAAACTTTCAGTGATCGCCGCACGGATCGGATCGAGCCCGGGATTAGGTGGTACGAACATCCGATTATGACAGATCGACACGCCCAGCCGCGCATCCGAATCGGCCCAGGCCAACGATCCCCCCGCACCTGGATGCCCAATCGCGCGCGTATTCTTGCCAATCAGACGCGCCAGATTCGTCGGTTGTGTGTTTCCCCCGGTCCAAAACCCTGCACCGATCCGAAGAGGAATACCATGCACGTCATCCGGCTGATCCGCATCGGGCCGCGCGATGGAGAAATCTTGCACCCGCGCCTCGGACAGCAACCGCACGCCATCCAGCGCCCCGCCATTCGCCAGCATGGCAAAAAAACGCGCCATGCAGGGCGCGGTGGTCATCCCACCCGCGCCAGGAATACAGGCCTTCCGAATATCGGTGCGACCAAAAATATCCTCACTCGTACCGACATTCAGTGGAATGGCGCGCAGCGGCGGCGCATCGGGCGGCAGATCGCGCGGGGGGGCGTTCACCAGCCGCGCAACGCGCGCATGTTCGGCGGCGGGCAGGCCGATCCACAGATCGTTGATCCCCAACGGTCGCAGAATTTCGTCCTGCACAAACTTAAAGAACGGCCGCCGCGCCAGATCGGTACGACGGACGATCTCGGCGACGATCCAGCCAAACGTATAGCTCTGATACCCGTTGCGCGTGCCGGGTTCAAAGATCGGCGTCAGCCGCGCGATGGCACCGACCATCCAGTCGTAATCGGCCATGGTTTCCGGCGTCACATCTTCCGGCATCTGCCAGATACCAGAACGATGCTGCAACACATGCCGCACCGTCATCCGGTCCTTGCCGTTGGCCGCGAATTCCGGCCAGTAACGCGCAACCGGCGCATCATATTCGACCAGTCCCCGCTCCGCCTGCACATGCAGCGCCACCGCCGTTACCGCCTTGATGACGGAGAAGGTCGGGAACAGCGTATCCGCCGCCACCACCCGCCCGGTGGTGACATCGGCGATGCCGGCCCACATATCCACCACCAGCTTGCTGTCCTGATAGATGGCCAGTTGCAGCCCCACCTCACCGCCCGGATCGATGCAACGGGCGAGGGCCTCGCGAAATGCCGGCACCAGATCCGTGCGTGTTGTCCCCGTGCTGACATGCGCCATGTTGACCTGCATCGCGTGTGCTCCCCGCATCATTGCCGTGATAGCCGCGCGGTCAGGATAGCCAAATGCGGCCAGACTGCGTAGAGCATGCGCCGCCTTGCACAGGAAGCGACCATGGAAATCGGTTGGTACCACGAATTTCACCGCCAAATAGCCGGCCAATCCGATGCGGATGCCTTTGCCATGGGCCTGGATCAGGTATGTGCTGCCGAAGCCTGGGGCCTCGATGCCGTCTGGCTGGCGGAAATCCATCAACAGGCGGCGCGCTCGGTCATGAGTGCGCCACTGACCGTGCTGGCCGCCGTCGCCGGGCGGACAACGCGACTGAAACTCGGCACTGGCGTGCAGGTGCTGCCGCTGACGCATCCGCTGCGCCTGGCCGAGGAAACCGCGACGGTCGATCAGATCAGCCGTGGGCGTCTGCTGATGGGGGTGGGGCGCAGCGGCAATCCGCGCGCCTATGCCGCCTATGGCGTGCCCTATTCGGAAAGCCGGGAACGGTTTTACGAAACGCTGGACGTGCTGAAACTGGCCTGGACGCAGACCAGTTTTTCCTTCCACGGCAAATACCACCATTTCGACGAAGCCCGCGCCGTGCCCCGCCCCTTTCAGACGCCGCACCCGCCCATCCGCATCGCCGGCGCCTCGGAGGATACATTTCCCGTGCTGGGCGCGCTCGGCTATCCGCTGTTTGTCGCCGTACGCAGTGGCTCATTGAGCACGCTCGCGCCGGATCTGGTGGCCTATCGGGATGCCTACACAGAAGCCGGCCATCCCGGCAAAGGCGAGGTGCATCTGCGCCTCTCGCTGCACGTCGCCGAAACCGACGCCCGTGCGCAGACCGAGGCGCATGACAGCATCATAGCCGGTTATCAGAAACTGGTCGTGCAATTGGAAGGCTCTCCCAATGCACGCCGCCGGGCGGAACTCGAATCCGTGCAACGCATGACCTATGCCGACATCATGCGCGACAAGGTGGTGATCGGTTCGCCCGACACGGTGGCCGCGCGCCTGTCCGAATTGCAGGATGAATTGGGGATTGACGGCATCCTGGCCGAGCTGAATTTCGGCGCCCTGCTGCCGGCGGATCAGATGATGCGGTCGTTGCAGTTGCTGTGCCAGGAAGTGCGCCCAAGGATCCGGGCGCCGGGTTGATCGAAGATCACATCCTTCGGTGAGTATTATTTCCTATAAATTGCCTTGACTCTCGGCATGGAGAACTGAACAAATAGGGAACATAACAGTTCCCGGCCATGCCCCTCCGATCCTTCTCCTCTCCCCCTTTCCACCCCGTCGCGGCCCCTGCTTTCCCCCCTGCCCCACCCTTGGTGCGGTCCGCGGCGGGGCGCGACCTGCCCGCGCATCTGGCCTTTTTGCGCGACCGGTTGCGTCCAGCGCCTTCCCACGCGGGGGTGCTGCCCCCGGTGCTGCCTTTTGGCGATCCCCGCGTGGATCAGTGTTTCCCACTCCAGGGAGAACAACGCGGCCTGCCACTCGGGGCCTTGCATGAAATCGGCACCGAAGGCCGGGGGGCGGAAACCGGAGAGCTTCCGGCTGCCTTCGCCGCCGCCCTGATCGGGGGGATTTGCACACGCCTGCGGGGCCGGGCGCCGGTGTTATGGGTCGCCACGGTGCCAGATCTCTACCCGCCCGGCCTGCCAAGCCTTGATCCCGCCCGGCTGGTGCTGGTGAACCCGCGCGATATCGTCGGCGTGCTGGCCGCGATGGAAGTCGCATTACGAGAAGGCGGATTCGCCGCCGTGGTGGGGGAGGTCGGGGCGATGGCCGAGGTGGCCTCTCGCCGGCTGGCCTTCGCCTGCCAGAAACACAGCGTCACCGCCTTCATCCTGCGCCGTTGGCCGCACGGCCAACGCATGCCGGATCGTCAGGCGAGTGCTGCCACCACGCGCTGGCTGCTGGCCTCGGCGCCGGCCGGGCGCTGGCAGGTGAGGCTGACACATATGCGCGGTGGGCACACCGGATCATGGCTGATGGAGGTTGGGGATGGAACGACGCATCCTGTCCGTGTGGTTGCCGCATTGGCCGATCACACGGCTGCGGCAGACTTCGAGCGCGGACAAGCCACTGGTGACGGTTGAAACCATCGCCGGCCAGCGCCTGCTGACCGCCGCCGCAGCTGATGGGCTGCTGGCTGCCACCGCGGCCGGGGGGTTGGCACCAGGGCAAACGCTCGCCACTGCTCGCGCCCTGTATCCCCATCTGATCGCGCTAGAAGCCGACCCGGCGGGAGATATCGCCGCCCTGACCGCATTCGCCTCCTGGGCGCAACGCTACACGCCGCTCACCGCCATCGATACGGAACAGGATCACGGGCTGTGGCTGGATATTTCTGGGTGCGCCCATCTGCTCGGCGGTGAACCCGCGCTGCTGGCGGATCTTCGCACTCGTCTGGCGCGCCGGAAGCTTCCCGTACGCATGGCCATCGCTGGTACCACGGGTGCTGCCTGGGCACTGGCCCGTACCCAGGACAACACGATCATCCCCAACGGCGCGGAAGCCCAGGCGCTCGCCAAGCTGGCCATCGCCGCATTACGCCTGGATGCGCGGAGCATCGCCGGCCTGCACCAATTGGGCGTGCGAACGGTGGAAAATCTGGCCCGGCTGCCGCGCGCGGACGTCACCGCGCGTTTTGGTCCCTTGCCGATGCTGCGGCTGGATCAGGCCCATGGACAGATTGCGGAGACCATCGCCTGGCCGCAGACTGTGGCGCCATTCCGGGAAACCGTGCCCTTTACCGAACCCATCGGCACAGTGGCGGATTTCGCGCAGGCCCTGGAGCTGCTGAGCGAGCGCTTGTGCCGACACTTAGCCGCGGCCGGGCAAGGCGGATTGCGCTTCACCGCCCGCTTCTTTTGCCTCGACAACACGGCACAAACCATCACCATCGCCACCGCCCGCCCAGTGCGCAATCCCGCCTATGTAGCAAAACTGCTGGGCATGCAGATGGAAACCATCGACCCCGGCTTCGGCGTGGAGGCCATGCATCTGGTCGCCGAGGACACAGCCCCCCTCTCCGCCGTGCAAGCAGAAGCCTTTGCCGTGGCCGATGAGCTGGATCGGCTGGCCACGGTGGTCGATCGGCTGTCTAACGATATCGGCGCAGCCCGCATCTGGCGCCCCACCCCCTATGCCAGCCACGTGCCGGAACGCGCGGTGACGCGCCAGCCCCCATTGGAAAAGTCTCCTACCTGGGAACGCGACCCAACACAGCCGCGCCCCATCCGCCTGTTCCCCCGCCCGGAACCGATCGAGGTGAGCGCCCCGGTACCGGACGATCCGCCCATCCTGTTCCGCTGGCGCCGGCGCGTGCACCGGATCCGCAGCGCCACGGGACCAGAGCGCATTGCCGCCGAATGGTGGCGAGAACAGGCACGGCCCAAGGATCGGCCCGAAACCGACCTGATCCGCGATTACTACCGCGTGGAAGACACCGACGGCGCCCGTTTCTGGGTTTTCCGCGCCGGACTGCAGGGTGGCGGGCGCCCACCGTGCTGGTTCCTGCACGGGTTGTTCGGATGAGCTACACGGAACTGCAACTGGCCAGCGCGTTTTCCTTCCTGCGCGGCGCCTCGCTGGCCGAGGAACTCGCGGCAACGGCCGCCGCGCTGGGCATGGCCGTTATCGGCATCACCGATCGCAATACCGTCGCTGGCGTGGTGCGTATGCATGAAGCGGCGAAGCAATCCGCCATCCGCTTGCTACCCGGGGCATGGCTGGTCTTTCGCGACGGCACGCCGGACATATTATGTTACCCGACCGATCGTGCCACCTGGGGCCGTCTGACCCGCCTGCTCACCGTGGGAAAGCTGCGCGCGCGGCACGGCGAAACATCGCCGACCGCGAAAGACGCCGCGCGGTGTTTTCTGGATTACGCCGACCTCGCGGCACATGCCGAGGGCCAGATTTTTATCATGGTCCCGCCGCGCATTTTAACCGATGCCTTTGCCACCACGGTCGATGCGATCGGCGCGGATTTTCCCCGACGCATCTATCTTGCCGCCACCCGGTATTATCGCACCGATGATGCAACTCGGCTGGCGACACTGGCCACCCTGCGCATACCGATGGTCGCCACCAATGATGTGCTCTATCACACACCGGAACGCCGCCCCCTCGCCGATGTGCTGACTGCCACCCGCCTCGGCACCAGTGTCGATCGCGCCGGGCTGGCCTTGCAGGCGAATGCCGAGCGCACGCTCAAATCACCCGCCGAGATGGCGCGATTATTCCGCGCCTACCCGGACGCACTGGCCCGCACCCAGGAGATCACCGCGCAATGTCGCTTTTCCCTTGGCGAACTCTCCTACGAATATCCTGACGAACCGATCCCCGCGGGTATTACGCCCGACGACCATCTTGCCACGCTCGTCTGGGATGGCGCGGCGCAACGATTTCCTGATGGCATCCCTGTCAAGGTGCGCGATCTCCTGGCCAAGGAGCTGGTAATGATCAGCCAGCTTGCTTATGCGCGTTATTTTCTCACCGTGCACGATATTGTCCGTTATGCCCGCGGCAAAGATATTCTCTGTCAGGGACGCGGTTCGGCGGCGAATTCGGCGGTGTGCTATTGTCTTGGCATTACCGCCGTAAACCCTACAGAAATAGATTTACTCTTCGAACGCTTCATCTCCGCCGAGCGACGTGAACCACCAGATATCGATGTCGATTTCGAACATGAACGGCGCGAGGAGGTGATCCAGTATATTTACCAACGTTATGGCCGCGACCATGCCGGCATCGCCGCCACGGTCATTCATTACCGCCCGAAAAGCGCCATCCGAGATGTTGGCAAGGCCATGGGGTTGTCCGAGGATGTCACCGCCGCGCTGGCCACGCAGGCCTGGCATAGCGGCGGTGATCTATGGCCTGATACACGGCTGCACGAAATTGGCCTCGATCCCGTCAGCCCAACATTACGGCGCACACTTACCCTGGCGCGCGAACTGGTTGGATTTCCACGCCACCTGTCCCAGCATGTCGGCGGTTTCGTGCTGACCAAAACCCGCCTCGATGAAACCGTTCCGATTGGGAACGCAGCCATGGATCAGCGCAGCTTCATCGAATGGGACAAGGACGATATCAATGCTCTGGGCATCATGAAGGTGGATATTCTGGCCCTCGGCATGCTGACCTGCATTCGGAAAGCCTTTGCCTTGATCGGCATGGCCGATCTTGCCGATATTCCACGCGATGATGAAGCCACGTATGACATGCTGTGCCGCGGCGATTCCATCGGGGTCTTCCAGGTGGAATCGCGGGCACAAATAAACATGCTGCCACGCCTGAAGCCACGTAATTTCTACGACCTGACCATCGAAATCGCGATCGTCCGCCCCGGTCCGATCCAGGGCGATATGGTGCATCCTTACTTGCGCCGCCGTCAGGGCATCGAGGCCGTGCATTACCCATCTCCAGATCCTGAACATGGCCCGGCAGATGAACTGGAACGTGTATTGGGCAAAACGCTCGGCGTGCCACTGTTCCAGGAACAGGCCATGCGCGTCGCCATGGAAGCCGCGCGCTTCACGCCGAAGGAAGCCAACGCACTGCGTCGCTCCATGGCAACCTTCCGCAACATGGGCACCATCCATAGTTTCTTCGACAAAATGGTCGGTGGCATGGTCGCACGCGGCTATGATCGCGATTTTTCCGAGCGCTGCTTTCGCCAGATCGAAGGATTTGGCACCTATGGCTTTCCAGAATCGCATGCGGCGAGTTTTGCGCTGCTGGTCTATGCTTCCGCTTGGTTGAAATGCCATCATCCGGCGGCCTTTGCCTGCGCACTGTTAAATTCCCAGCCCATGGGATTTTACGCCCCAGCACAGATCGTGCGCGATGCGCGCGAACATGGGGTTTCGTTACGCAGCGTGGATATCACCGCCAGCGCCTGGGATTGCACCCTGGAAACCGGCGCCACCCTTCGCCTCGGCCTGCGCCTAATCAACGGGTTTCGCGAGGAATGGGCCGCAACCATCACGGAGCAACGGCCCAGGAATTTTACCGATCTGGCCCGCCTGCCAATGCCCCGCGCGGCCTTGCTGGCCTTGGCCGGAGCTGATGCGTTGCGCGGTCTCGGCCTCGATCGCCGCACGGGGCTATGGCAGATGCGCGGCATCCCTAATGCTCCCGATTTGCCGCTCTTTGCCCTGTTACCGAAGACCGCGCGCGATGTGATCTTGCCCGTCATGGCCGATGGCGAACATGTGATCGCTGATTATCGCGCCACCGGCCTGTCACTCAAGGCGCATCCGCTGCGCTTCCTGCGTCAAACCCTGGCCAGCGAAGGCGTGCTATCCTGCGCGGATGCCACTGGCAAGAAACCCGGCGCGCTTGTCAGTCTCGCCGGCGTGGTACTGGTTCGCCAGCGCCCTGGCGGCGGCGAGGTCGTGTTCATCACCCTGGAGGACGAAACCGGGATCGCCAATATCGTCGTCTGGTCGAGCCTACTGGAAACCTATCGCCGCGCCGTGGTGGGCAGCAAAATCTTGGCCGTGCGCGGACATGTGCAGCGCAGCGCCGAAGGCGTGGTCCATATCATTGCCACTCATTTGGAAAACCGCTCCGCCATGCTGGATCAGATCGCCCTCAGCGCCGCGCCCGTCCGCGCAGAAGCGGCACCCCATCCACGCAACCAGCGCATCGTGCCGAGGTCGCGTGATTTCCATTAAAAATTAAACGCGTAGAATTTCGGCACCCGGTCCCGCGCCCATCTCACACGCATTCACCGTCATGGCTAGCAGGCTGTAATAACCAATGGCGGTGGTCATCTGAATGAATTCATCATGACCGAAGCGCTCCAACATGGTCTTAGCCGTTGCATCGTCCACACGGTGTTTCCGTAACAATTGCCGCGTGAAATCAACAATGACCGCATCTTC
>SHWN01000022.1 GCA_009693795.1 Acetobacteraceae bacterium | reverse complement strand
AGCACAATCAATGGTTGAGAGACAATAACCTAGCACCTGATTAATTAAAAACACGAGCCCAAGACAGAGAATCGTTAAGACCTAGTATTCCTGACTATCAACCCAAAAGAAAGATGCCTAAGACATCGGATAAGATAACCAAGATGTCGGGTCGAGCAGAACCACAGCAATATTCAGGAGAGAGAAAGCCATTGGGTATTGCTATCATGCAAAAATCTAATCTTGTGCCGGTGTTTGATAAACAGTCGGCAGAAGATATTGCTAAAATGAGCAGGAATTAATGACGAGACTTTTGTTCGCATTTGTTTTTATTTTTTTCTACTCTGTATCTGCACTTGCTCAGGTAGATATAAGCTCTGCAACACCTAATTACTGGGCTATATTTCATCCTTTGGAGAACGATATAAAGGAACACGCAGATTTAAATTTTGAAAAGCCAATTATATATAACAATGACTCGCGATGGGTTAATCAAATTTTTCTTCCTAACGACAACCCTGGACCATTCCCGGTTGTGGTTGTATTACCTGACTGTGGGAGTGTTGGTACACATAATTTAGAATTAATGAAAAATGAGGTGGCTCGGTTTGTTTGAACAGCCGATTGGCTTTTCTTAAGTGGTTTTCCGCCTGGGTTATGCTGCCGCCGCTACCGGCGCCAGCAGATTGAAGTAGGCCTGATCGGGGGTCTTTTCGTCAAGCGATGAATGCGGGCGGCGGCCATTGTAAAAGCCGATATAGCGCCCAAGGGAGGTCCTGGCTTCCCGCACATTGCCGTAAGCCCGCAAATAGACTTCTTCGTATTTGATGGTTCGCCAAAGACGCTCGACGAAGACATTGTCCCGCCACGCGCCTTTCCCGTCCATGCTGATCTTGATCTCCCGGTCGGCCAGCACTTTGATAAACTCCGCCGAAGTGAACTGGCTACCCTGATCCGTGTTGAAGATTTCGGGGGTTCCATGCCGTGCCAACGCTTCCTGGACAGCCTCGATGCAAAAGTCGGCCTCCGGCGTGATAGACACCCGCCAGGCAAGAATACGACGGGTGAACCAGTCCATAACCGCCGCAAGATAGATAAAGCCACGCGCCATCGGAATGTAGGTGATGTCCATCGCCCAGACCTGGTTGGGCCGAATGACCGGCAGGTTGCGCAGAAGATAGGGGTAGATTTTGTGCCCGGGGGCCGGTTTTGACGTGTTTGGCTTGCGATACAATGCCCTGATCCCCATGCGCTTCATCAGCGTCACAACGTGCAGTCGACCAACTTTGAAGCCCTCCTGCACGAGCAAACCCTGCAGTATTCGGCTGCCCGCGAAGGGCAACTCCATGTGAAGCTTGTCGATCCTGCGCATCAGTTTCAGATCAGCGTCCGAGATCGGACGCGGTTGATAATAGACGCTGCCGCGACTGATCCCCAGCACACGGGCCTGTCGGTTGATACTGAGTTTTGATGTGGGATCGATCATTTTCTTGCGCTCGGCGACAGACCCGCCTTGCCGAGCGCCCCGGATAAAAAATCGTTCTCCAGCGTCAGCTCCCCAATCTTGGCGTGTAGGGTCTTCACATCGACACCAGGCTCAAGCTCGGCCTTGGCAGGCGCGCCAAACACGCCGGTCGCGGCTTCAAGAAGCTGGTCGCGCCATTGCTTGATCTGGTTCGGGTGCACATCAAATTCCTGCGCCAACTCGATCAGTGTCTTCTCACCCTTGATCGCGGACACCGCCGCTTTCGCCTTGAATGCCGGGCTATGGTTCCGGCGCGGTCGTCTTGCCATGGTCTTCTCCTCGCGGGCAGCATCATGCTGCGGTTGCGCGGAAAGTCCACTTAACCAACCTGTTCAGTTTTCCCGAGCCACCTCTGTTTTCGCGCAACTGATGAAAGCTATCGGCCCCCTCGCACCAACTTTACTGGTTTCTACTTTTACCCAACGTCTAATTCGCCCGCATTTTTCCCGTCATATCCGATCCGCCAAGGCTGAGAATATACATTGGGCCTTGGTATATGTTTTACAGGGTAAAGGCCACTTTTATCAGTCACTAATACCGAACCTGCTATAATTGAAGACCTACTCAATATTTGTCCCTGATAGCGATCGTGGCTTTAGACACCAAACGGTTTTTCCGTCAGTCGCTAAACGGGGTTTCAGTTTGTAGGTGGGTCCACGATGTAGAGTAACTCTTGTTTCTAATAAAATGCATAATTTATGAGGTGTGTTATGCGTTGGATACGCGCTGTGACAGCCGGGTTATAAAATCTTGCCGTGAATAAACTAAGGTGTCACGGAGCCGGAATATGCGCTGATCGCCGGCGTCGTCGTCCTAGTCGTCGTCGTTTCTGCGAGGTATCGGTGTCGACCGTGGATATATGCGGACCAATATCGCGAATACCAGGACTTGATTTTTCGCAGGCTATTTTGCGGGGCGCATTGGCGCCTCCGACGCCGGTCCATCGGGGTGGGTGGGATAGCGATTACACGTCACGGAGGCGCCTGTGCGACGATAAAGATCCGACGAAACGGCAATAACGTGATCCCGTCCGGGCGACGCGGATATTCCCGATTGGCCTCGGCGTCATAGGCCGTGCGGAAGGGTGCGCGCAGGTCGGCGGGCAATGCGTCCAGGAACGGTCGCAGCGAACTACCCGTGGCCCATTCGCCCACGGCGTTCTCGCCTTGCAGGGCGTGCATATAAACCGTTTCCCAAAGATCGAGCGTCGCCGCGCGTGGGCGCAGAATGTCCCAGTATTCGCCGGGCTCCAGAATATCGGGCGCGGATGCCACGCCGCGCAAATGCTTCGCCCAAGGCCCTTTCGGGCCCATAAAATAGGGCAAGGTGCGCAAGGGCGCCTTGTGCATCGCCGGCATCTGCACCGCCAGAACGCCGCTCGGCGCTAGCAGCGATAACAGGCGCGGGAACAGCGTCGCATGCTGATCTACCCAATGCAGCGCCGCATTGGAATAGATCAGATCTGGCGGCTCCTCCGGCCCCCAGGTTAAGAAATCGCCCTGCACAAAGTGGCAATCCGGGGCGGCCAGGCGCGCCTTCTCCAGCATCGCTGCCGAACTATCCAGGCCGGTCACCGCGGCACCCGGAAAGCGCTGCTTCAGGATCGCCGTCACATTGCCAGGCCCGCAGCCGAGATCGACGATCCGTCGTGGCGCCGTCAGCTTCACACGGGCCATCATATCCAGCGCCGGACGCAACCTCTCATCGCCAAAGCATAGATATTGCATTGGGTCCCACCCCTCCTGCGTCGCGACAGCGGGTTTGTGGCTGGTGACCATCATAATGCTCCCTCCTTGGATGACGACCTGCGACCGACATGGCCGAACCGGGGAATACCCGGGCCGTCCGCAATTGACGCCGGCGGACCCGCCGCCTATAAGCCGCCGCCTGCGTTGAGGCCAGCCTCGCCTCGCCCAGGCCCGCTAGCGGGTGTTACAGCAAATCCGGAGAGTATCGTGAAGCGCACCTATCAACCCTCCAAGCTCGTCCGTAAGCGCCGGCACGGTTTCCGGTCTCGCATGGAGACCGTCGGCGGGCGCAAGGTGCTGGCCAATCGCCGCGCCAAGGGCCGCAAGCGCCTCTCGGCCTAGGGCCGGGCGGGGCGACCAGGCGCATGGTTGCCGTAGCATGAGCCTGCCACCAGAGCGGCTGAAGCGCCGGCCAGAATTTCGCCTCGTCGCCGCCAAGGGCCGCAAGGCTCCGATGCCGGGCCTTGTCCTGCAAGCATTGGCCCGCACCGATGACGGCGCGGCCCGCATCGGTTTTACCGTCACCAAGAAGGTCGGCAATGCCGTGATCCGCAACCGCACGCGCCGCCGCCTGAAAGAAGCTGCGCGGCTTTGGCTGGCCGAACACCCGGCGGCCGGCGTGGATCTGGTATTGATCGGGCGCGACGGCACGCGCAAACGCTCATTCGGGGCCCTGAAAGACGATTTCTGCCGGGCCTTGGCGAAAATGGGGGTTACATGAAACCCGTCACCGCCATTGGCATCGGTGTTGTGCGGACCTATCAATGGACCCTGCGGCCAATAATCGGCGCCAATTGCCGTTTTTATCCCAGTTGCAGCGACTATGCGATCGAGGCCCTGCGGTTGCATGGCGCGGCGCGTGGCACGCTGCTCAGCGGCAAGCGCATCCTGCGTTGTAATCCTTGGCACGCAGGCGGGCTTGATCCCGTACCCGCCGCCGCGACCCCCTCTTCTGACGACCGGACCAAGGCATAATGGACCAGAAACGGCTGTTTCTCGCGATCGTCATTTCTCTCGCGATTCTTATGGGGTTTCAGTTCTTGGCGCCTAAGCCGCCCAGCACGGCGCAGCGCCAGGCGACGCAACAAACCGGGCAGCCCGCCGGGGGCCAGCCAACGGGCGTCCCGGCGGTCGGCCCCGCTGCCACCCCTACAGCGACTCCGGCCGGGGTGCCGCGCGACGTGCCCCGGGTGAAGATCCAGGCGCCGCGCGTCGCCGGTGCGATCAGCCTGTTGGGCGCGCGGATCGACGATCTCGTGCTCTCCGAATATCACGAAACGATCGACCCCGCCTCCGCGCGCGTCCGGCTGCTAGAACCGCGTTCCGAACCACGCCCCTATTATGTGCAATATGGCTGGAGCGCCGCCCCCGGTATCACTGCCAAACTACCCGATAACGACACCGTCTGGACCGCCTCAGCCCCGGTGCTCAACCAGGGAAAGCCGGTGATTCTTTCCTGGGACAATGGCGCCGGCTTGATTTTTGAGATCGAAATCGCCATCGACGACAAATACATGTTTGCCGTCGAACAACGCGTGCGCAACAACACCGCAACGCAAGTGCAGCTCTACCCCTGGGGCCGAATCAGGCGCGAATATAAGCCAGCACTTGAAGGCTATTACGTGCTGTTCGAGGGCCTGTTCGGCGTGCTGAACGGCAAGTTGCAGGAAACCAGCTATGACAGCGCCAAGACCGACGCGGAAAAGCGCGACGCGCGCCTGCGCACGGAAGGCAAGGTAGCCGAGTATATCGCCTACGACGCCACCACCACCGGCGGCTGGGCGGGCCTGACGGATAAATATTGGCTGACCGCCCTGATTACCAACGCTACCGTGCCAACCACGGTCGCCTTCCGCCATGGCCCGGCCGCCGATAATTACCAGATCGATTATCGCACCGCGGAGGCCCAAACGATTTTCCCCGGCACCCGGGCCTCGCTGCCCACGCATGTCTTTGCGGGGGCGAAAGTGGTAAGCCTGCTGCAAACCTATGAACAGCAACTTAGTATCCCGATGTTCGATTACGCGGTGGATTGGGGCTGGTTCTGGTTCATTACCCGCCCGATCTTTTCTGCCGTCGATTGGCTGAACCATCATCTCGGAAATTTCGGCCTGGCGATCCTTGTCTTTACCGTCTTCGCCAAGCTCGTATTCTTCCCGCTCGCCAATTATTCCTACCGTTCCATGAGCCGAATGAAATTGCTGGCCCCGAAAATGACCGAGCTGCGGGAAAAATACAAAGACGACCCGCAGCGCATGCAAAAAGAAATCATGACCTTGTATCGTGAGGAGAAGGTCAATCCCGCCTCGGGCTGCTTGCCGATCATAGTGCAGATCCCGGTCTTCTTCTCGCTCTATAAAGTTATTTTTGTTACCATCGAAATGCGCCAGGCGCCGTTCTATGGATGGATCAGGGATCTCTCCGCTGTCGATCCGACCAATCTGTTCAATCTGTTTGGGTTGATCCCGATTGATGTCGCACATTACGTCCCGTTGTTGCATGTCGGTGTCTGGCCGATTCTGATGGGAATCACGATGTGGTTGCAGATGAAACTCAATCCGCCGCCGCCCGATCCGATGCAGGCAAAACTCTTTCAGCTTATGCCGATCGGCTTCACCTTCATGCTGGCCGGCTTTCCTGCTGGGCTGGTGATCTATTGGACATGGAACAACCTGCTCTCGATCGCGCAGCAATGGATGATCATGAAGCGGACATCCTTGCCGAAGCCGAATCTGGCAAAAACTTGAGCAGCGGGCAGGGGCGCGTCGTTTGGCCATCACGGCAGCGGAGGAAATCGACGACGTCGCGATCGAAGACGGACGTCTACTGTTTGCCGGCGTCTGCGATTTCTATCACGGCGCCCAGCGGCTGGATCAGCTGCCGCCCATCGGCCTGCCGGAAGTGGCCTTCGCTGGCCGCTCCAATGTGGGCAAATCCTCGCTGCTGAACGCGCTCACCGGGCGCAATGCGCTGGCGCGGGTCTCCTCCACGCCGGGGCGAACGAAGCAGTTGAATTTCTTCAACCTTGCCGACCGACTGGCACTGGTGGACATGCCCGGCTATGGCTATGCCCAGGCGGCAAAATCGGTGAAGGAAGACTGGCAAGGCCTGATGTTTGCCTATCTACGTGGCCGCCCCAGCCTGTGTCGGGTGATCCTGCTGCTCGACGCACGCATCGAAACCAAACCCGCTGACGAGGCGGTGATCGAGCTGTTTGACCGCGCTGCCATCCTGTTCCAGCTGGTGCTGACCAAGATCGATCAGGTGAAACCTGCCGAGATGGTACGCAAGCTGGCGGAGACTGAGGCGCTGGCCCGCAAGCATCCTGCCGCCTTACACATGATCCTGCCAACCAGCAGTGAAACGGGCGCCGGCATCGCCGATCTGCGCGCGGTCCTGGCGGGGTTTGCAATATCATAAGCGGTATTTAATGCGGCAGTCCGCGGTGTCCTCGCTCTTTGTTAACTGTAGGAAGGCTCTGTGCAATTGCTACGTTGGGTGAGAATCCCGCTAGAAAAATACTCAGTGTCAGTCCTGAAACTTCTTAAATCGGATGAGTCGGTTGTGATTCAAAGAGGGCGGCCGACCTGAGTGGCAACCGGTGTGGACGCCCGAGAACCGTGTCCGCTACAACCGCGACAAGTTGCTCTACCCCGGTGACCTCACGGATGAAGAGTGGGCGCATATTGCAGCGCTGATCCTTTCCTCCAAACACGGCGGCCGAAAACGGAAAATCTATGAGCGGGAGGTACTAAACGGCATCATGTATATGTTGAGCACCGCCTGCGTGATCGGCAGACGGAGCGTAAAAAGCGCAGAAAAATGGGGGCATGCATTGATCCGATCGGGTATGATGCGGGCAAAAATATCAATGACAAGAAGCGGTACATTCTCGTCGATACCGTCGGACCTTTTCTGAACGTCGTCGTTCATCCGGCGAATATACGGGATCGTGATGGCGGCTATCAGGGGCCACTGTTTCAAACGGCGCTGGCGATGGTTCTACCGCAGCTCAAAACTGAAATCATCAAACGCTCCGATACCGCCAAGGGGCTTCAAGGTTCTGCCGCGCCGCTGGGTTGTCGAGAGCAGCTTCGCTTAGCTCAACCGTTGCCGCCGTCTTGCTAAGGGTTGGAAAAACCTTACCCGCAACGCTCTCGCCTTTCTCCGCCCCGCATCCATCCGCCTCATACTCAAAAAACTCTACAATCCTTCATGAACTTTCAGGACAGACTCTAAGAGTAAAGTGCCGTATCGTGCGTGCTTTCTCATGCTTGTCTCCTGGTCCAATTAATACTCTAAATGTCGGTTGTCGGGCTGTCGTTGAATCGCCGCCACTACCCGTCGGGCGTGCTGATGGCGATGGTCGGTCTGGTAGTGATTTTCCTCACACTCGGCTTCGTCGTGAAGGAGTTCGCTTGACCGTTATCGGGCCCCGCCATTTGCGTGAGCCTGGCTGAAACGGCACGCCGGCTGCCTGTGCCCGGCTGGGACGGGCGTTCATCGCGCCCGGTCCGATACGGGCCGCCGGCCCATTATGCGTGGCCGGTCAGAAAACCGGCATAGGTCAGACGTTCACCACGATATAATCCTGCTCCACCGCCACCGGCACGGTTTCGGCCGCATAGGGGCCTGGCACCAGCTCTCCTCCCGTCAGCGCGGCCCCTGATGTGATCTCCACCGAGTAGGACCGCGCCTGAATTTTTGTGGGCTCGCACCAGGATTGCCCGGTGCGCACATCGAATTCCCAGCCATGCCAGGGGCAGCGCAGCACCTCACCCTCGCGCGTGTAGGTGTAAACCCCAGGCTCCTTGGCCTGGATCAACCCGCACAATGTGCCGTTGACGAACTCGCCGCCTTGATGCGGGCAGCGATTAAACACGCCGAAAAACTCGCCCTTGATGTTGAACACCACAATCGAGCGGCCGCGCACCGTCACCAGTTTGCGCGTCCCCGGAGGGATATCTGCAACAGCGGCGACCACATGCTTACTCATTGGCGGCTCATCCTCAACGTGTGAAGCATCGTTCCACGACGGTTTTCGTGGCCGCGAAAGGCTACAATTCCGCTTGCGGCACGGCAACTCACCCATTTCCCTTTGTCGCGCGCCGTGCCAAAAGGCCCGCCTTCCCTCAGTTCTGGAAACACCTTATGCGCCGGCGCAAGCCTCGTGGCCGTCCCATCGATGGTTGGCTGATTATCGACAAGCCGGCTGGCATCACCAGTACAGACGTCGTCAACCGCGTCCGTCGTGCGTTTGATGCGCAGAAGGCTGGCCATGGCGGCACGCTCGACCCGCTCGCCACCGGCCTGCTGCCGATTGCCTTCGGTGCCGCCACCAAAACTGTGCCCTATGTGATGGATGGCACAAAACTCTACCATTTCACCCTGCGTTTCGGCGAAGCGCGCGACACCGACGACGCCGACGGCCAGATCACCGAGACCTCCGACATCTTCCCCAGCGACGCTCAGATCCGTGCCGCGCTGGCACCCTTTCGGGGCGATATCATGCAGGTGCCCCCGGCCTATTCCGCCGTCAAAATCGCCGGCGAACGCGCTTACGATATGGCCCGCGAGGGCCGCGCCCCGGTTTTGGAACCCCGCCCCGCCCGGGTGGACCGATTCGAGTTGCTCACGCGCGTGGACGTCAATACCGCGATCTTCGAGGTGCAGTCGGGCAAGGGCGTCTATATGCGCTCCCTCGCCCGCGATCTAGCCATTTCCTGCGGCACATTCGGCCATGTCGCCGCCCTGCGCCGGCTTCGCGTTGGCCCCTTCCTGGAGGCGCAGGCGATTAAGCTGGACAAAATTGTCGGGACCGACGATATCCCCCCGGCTTCCCCGGACCTCTTGCTTCCGGTCGCGACCGCGCTGGCCGACATCCCGGCGCTGGCCCTGACCGCGGCAGAGGCCGTCGCCCTCACTCATGGCCAGGCGATCAGCCTAGTGGACTTGATGGGGCGAATTCCTGGCAACGCCAACCCTGATGGGGGTTCGGTCCGCGCCATGGCGGGGAGCCGCGTGATCGGGATGTGCCGTCTGGAAGACGGCATGCTGAAGCCCGAGAGGATGTTGTAACCCAACACCCCACGCGCTGTTTTAACCCGAACAATGGAGAATATCCGATGTCGATGACCGCGGAGCGCCGAACGGCGCTGATAGGCGAATATGCATCCGGGCCCAGCGATACCGGCAGCCCGGAAGTGCAGGTGGCCCTGCTGAGCGAACGCATCACCTATCTGACCGAACATCTGAAGACGCATGCGAAGGATTTCCATTCGCGTCGGGGCCTCTTGATGCTGGTCGGACGGCGCCGTCGCCTGCTCGACTATCTGAAGGCCAAGGACCAAACACGCTACACCACCCTGATCGGCCGTCTTAGCTTGCGCCGATAGGTTTTATTCCGCCGTCCTTGCCCCATATGGCAGGGACGGAGAAGATACCTCGCGCCATGGGGGCGCGGGGCAATCGTGGGGGGATATTCCCCCAGACGCCGCGACCGCGGCGGGCCACAGACCGCCGATCCGGAGTTTCGTTACGCGATTGGGAATCGCGACGGCGTTTCCGGCCACAAGGGCTCGGCTGCACGCACGCTGTGCAGCCCACCCTGTGACCCGAGACGCCGCCTCCCATCCGTGATCCGAATGCGGATTGTTTGGTATGCTGGGCCGCCCTGGCCGCGAATCCGAAGGATGTGACCGAAAGATGTTTAATTATTTCCGCAAGGAACTCGACTGGGGCGGGCGCAAGCTCGTGCTCGAAACTGGCAAGATTGCCCGTCAGGCCGATGGCGCCGTGCTGATCAGCTATGGCGACACCATCGTGCTCTGCACCGCGGTGGGTGCGCGTTCCTCCAAGCCGGGGCAGGATTTCTTCCCGCTGACCGTAAATTATCAGGAAAAAGCCTTCGCCGCCGGCAAAATTCCCGGTGGCTTCTTCAAGCGCGAAGGACGCCCGTCGGAAAAGGAAGTCCTGGTCTCCCGCCTGATCGACCGTCCGATTCGCCCGCTGTTTCCGCAAGGGTTCCGCAATGAAGTCCAGGTCGTCGCCACCGTGCTCAGTCATGATCTGGAAAACGATCCTGACATCGCCGCCTTGATCGGCTGCTCGGCTGCGCTGACCCTTTCCGGCATTCCCTTCTTTGGCCCGGTCGGCGCGGCGCGCGTCGGCTACGCGGACGGCAAATACATCCTCAACCCGACTGCGACAGAGATGGAAACCGCGAAGCTCGACCTCGTCCTCGCCGGCACACTCGAAGGTGTGCTGATGGTGGAATCCGAGGCCTGCGAATTATCCGAGGAAATCATGCTCGGCGCGGTGAATTTCGGCCATGCCAGCTTCCAGCCCGTCATTCAAGCCATCATCGAACTGGCCGAACACGCGGCCAAGGAACCCTGGGCGCTGACCGAAAAATCCGCCGAGGAAATCACCCTTGCCGCGCGCGTCGATTCCCTGGCGCGTGGTCCGATCACCGAAGCCTATAAGGAAAGCCAGAAACAGGTTCGCTACGAAAAAGTCGGCGCCGCCAAGAAAGCTGCCGCCACCGCGCTCACCGCCGAGGGCCTGGACGCGGATAAGGCCAAAGGCCTGTTCAAGGATCTGGAAGCTGACATCGTCCGCAACGCCATTCTCGATACCGGCCTGCGCATTGATGGGCGCGATACGCGCACCGTCCGCCCGATCGTCGCGGAAGTCGGCGTGCTGCCGCGCGCGCATGGGTCTGCCCTCTTTACCCGCGGTGAAACGCAGGCGCTTTGCGTGGCTACCCTCGGCACCGGCCAGGACGAGCAAATCATCGACGCCCTCGAAGGCGAATACCGCGAGCACTTCATGCTGCATTATAATTTTCCTCCCTACTCGGTGGGCGAGACGGGCCGCATGGGCAGCCCCGGCCGGCGCGAAGTTGGCCATGGCAAACTGGCTTGGCGTGCTGTGCATCCGCTGCTGCCGGAGAAAGACAAATTCCCTTACACCATGCGCATCGTCTCCGAGATTACGGAGTCCAACGGTTCGTCCTCGATGGCCACGGTGTGCGGTACCTCGCTGGCGCTGATGGATGCGGGCGTACCGCTGCTGCGCCCCGTCGCCGGCATCGCCATGGGCCTGATCAAGGAAGACAAGGGGTTTGCGGTGTTGTCCGACATCCTGGGCGATGAAGATCACCTGGGCGACATGGACTTCAAGGTGGCCGGCACTGAAATGGGCGTCACCTCGCTCCAGATGGACATTAAGATTACGTCCATCACCCCAGAAATCATGAAGATCGCGCTCGATCAGGCGCGTGACGGCCGGCTGCATATCCTGGGCGAGATGGCTAAGGCGCTGACCGGCGCGCGCGGCGATGTCGCCACCACCGCGCCACGCATTACCGTGATCAACGTGCCGAAGGAAAAGATCCGCGAAGTGATCGGCACCGGCGGCAAGGTAATTCGCGAGATCTCCGCGACCACAGGCTGCAAGATCGACATCAGCGATGACGGCACGATCAAGATAGCCGCCACCGACACCGCGCAGGCGCAAGCCGCGATCGACTGGATCCGCGGCATCGTCGCGGAGCCGGAAATCGGCGTGATCTATAACGGCAAAGTGGTGAAGACCGCCGATTTCGGCGCCTTCGTGAACTTCCTCGGCTCCAAGGACGGGCTCGTGCACATCAGCGAGCTGCAGCAAAGCCGCGTTGCGAAAACCACCGATGTGGTGAACATGGGCGACGCCGTGAAGGTCAAGGTCATCGGCTTTGACGATCGCGGCAAAGTAAAGCTCTCGATGCGCGTCGTGAATCAGGAAAACGGTGCCGATATCTCCGACCAGGTTGGCGCCAAGCCGGGCCGCAGCGATCGCGACCGCGGCGACCGGGGCGAAGGCGCTGCTGGCGGCGAATAACGTGCCGCACGCCGTTTGATGAAGCAGGCCCGCCGGGCGAAAGCCGCACGGGCCTGTCTGATAACTTTGGGATAAGGTGGGCCGGGTATAGGATGGCTGCCGGTTAAGGGATGAGTGACGGATGAGGGCGATCAACGCGATCCGGATGGGCGGGGTGGACGTGCTGCCGCTGGTCGAAGGCGGCAAGGGCGTCGCCATCTCCAACGGCATTTCGTCCGGCCACTGGGCGGCCTCGGGCGGTGTAGGCACGTTCAGCGCCGTCAATGCCGATAGCTACGATGAAAATGGCCTACCGATCCCGCAGCTTTACCACGGCAAAACACGGCGTGACCGGCATGAAGAGCTTATCGCCTACGCCATCCAAGGCGCGGTGACGCAGGCCAAGCGCGCCTGGGATCTGGCGTCCGGACGCGGCAGAATCCACGCCAATATCCTGTGGGAAATGGGTGGTGCCGAGCGGGTGGCCACCGGCCTTTTGGAACAGGCGAAGGGCTTGATCCATGGCATCACCTGCGGCGCAGGCATGCCGTACCGGTTGTCCGACATCGCGGTGAAATTCAACGTCCATTACTACCCGATCGTCTCCTCGGCCCGCGCCTTCAACGCGTTGTGGCGGCGCGCCTATCACAAGGTGACCAATCTGCTGGGTGGCGTGGTCTATGAAGACCCCTGGCTGGCCGGCGGCCATAACGGGTTGTCCAACGGCGAGAACCCGACCAAGCCGGAAGACCCTTATCCGCGCGTCTTCGCGTTGCGCCAGCAGATGCGCGAATTCGGCCTGCACGACACGCCGATCATCATGGCCGGCGGCGTCTGGTGGCTGGAGGAATGGGAGCATTGGATCGACAACCCCGAACTCGGCCCCATCGCCTTCCAGTTCGGCACCCGCCCGCTGCTGACCCAAGAAAGCCCCATTGGCGATGCCTGGAAGCGCAAGCTCGGCACGTTGAAGGAATATGATATCTTCCTTAATCGCTTCAGCCCGACTGGGTTTTATTCGTCCGCCGTCAATAACAGCTTCATCGGCGAGCTGCGCGATCGTAATGATCGCCAGGCGGCTTTCACTACCGAACCGGTGGGGGAGCATATCGCCGAATTCGGTGTCGGACTGCGCAAGAGAATCGTCTATCTCACCTCGGCGGACCGCGATCGCGCCCTCGCCTGGACCGCGCAAGGCTTTACGGAAGCATTGCGCACGCCAGGTTCCACCCTGATCTTCGTCACCCCGGATAAGGCGCGCGAAATTCTTACAGATCAGACTGATTGCATGGGCTGCCTGTCGCAATGCCGCTTCTCCAACTGGAGCCAGCTGGAACCGAATTTTGACAATGGTAAACGCGCAGATCCGCGCAGCTTCTGCATCCAGAAAACATTGCAGGACATCGCCCATCAAAGCGATAGAGACGAGGTGATGGACCGCAATCTGATGTTCAGCGGCCACAACGCCTATCGCTTTGGGTCAGATCCGTTCTATTCAAACGGATTCATCCCGACGGTGAAGCAACTGGTGGGACGCATCCTCACCGGGCGTTGATTGATTAAAAGTCCGGCGCAGACCCACTCCCTTACTCGCCCACCCACAAGCATGCTTTCGTTGGGCGGCCGGGTGGGGGAGTGGGTCGGTGCCGGACTTTCAATAAATCAGCTCAAGTCAAACCAAAAAAATCGCCATCAGCGCCAGTAGGATCACCAGAAAGACGCTGCTGATAGTGGTGAACCGGCAGAAGCCTTCGAAGGAGCGCTGCCGATCGGCCAGCAAGGCTTCCTGGGTGTCGGGTCCGGTAAAGGTCGTGCTATGTTCGGCCATCTGAATCCTCGGAATGCGGCGTTTCTGAGAGTGGTTTTATGGGAAGCCGGCAGGGTTGCGCAAGGCGGTGTCTGCCGGGGGGGAGCTGGCTGGCCTGCCTGATGCCAGCGCCGCCAGGGCCGTAGGATACAGCAGATGCTCCTGCGCCAGCACGCGCGCGGCCAGTGCAGCCTCGGTATCGTTCGAAAACACGGGCACCGCCGCCTGTGCCAGGATCGGGCCTTCGTCGATCGCCTCGGTCACGAGATGCACCGTGCAGCCATGCAGTTTCGTACCCGCCGCCAGGGCCCGTGCGTGCGTCTCCAGGCCAGGAAAGGCGGGCAGCAGGCTTGGGTGGATATTCAGCATCTTGCCGGCCCAGGCCTGCACCAGAAACGGCGTAAGCAGGCGCATATAGCCAGCCAGGCACACCAGCTCGACGCCCGCCCTGCGCAAGGCGGCATCAATGGCCGCCTCATGCGCCGCCCGATCCCGCCCAAATGGCTTATGGTCGATCACCACGGTCGCAATGCCCGCCGCCGTCGCATGCGCCAGCCCCGCCGCATCCGAGCGATTGGCTAGCACCAGCACAATCTCCGCCGGATAAGCTTCCCCGCGCGCCGCCGCGATCAGCGCGGACATGTTGGAGCCGCGCCCGCTGATTAGAATGCTAACGCGGCGCTTCACCCGTTCAACCAGTCAGCGGGCAGCTCCAGTCGCACGCTGGCTTCCGCCGCCCCCGCTTCAACTCGCCCTAATCGGAATACCGATTCTCCCGCAGCGCACAACGCCGCCTCCGCGGCATCGGGATTGGCTGTGACAACCACCATGCCGATGCCGCAATTGAACACCCGTAACATTTCCGCCGGGGCCACGCCGCCGGCACGCGCCAGCCAGGAAAACACCCTTGGCACGGTCCAGGCCCGCTCGATCACCGCGCGCGTACCGCCCGGCAGCACACGCGGCATATTGCCGGGCAAGCCACCGCCGGTAATATGCGCCGCCGCCTTCAACAGGCCCGCCCGATGCAGCGCCAGTAGCGATTTCACGTAAATCCGCGTCGGTGCCATCAACGCCTGGCCAAGAGTCTTGTCCGGCGCAAATGGCGCCGGCGCTGGCCAACCCAGCCTTGTGGCCTCCACGATCCGGCGAACCAGCGAGAATCCGTTGGAATGCACCCCGGCGCTGCCCAACCCGAGCAAGCTATCGCCCGGCACCACGGTGGTCGGCAGCAGCGCATCGCGCTCCGCTGCACCTACCGCGAATCCAGCGAGGTCATAATCCCCCGCCGCATACATCCCCGGCATTTCCGCCGTTTCCCCGCCCACCAGCGCACAGCCAGCCTGCCGGCAGCCCTCGGCGATGCCGGCGATCACCTGGCGCGCATGCTCCACGGATAATTTGCCAGTGGCGAAATAATCCAAAAAGAATAACGGTTCCGCCCCCTGCACGATCAGATCGTTCACGCACATCGCCACCAGATCGATGCCGACTGTGTTGTGAATGCCCGTCTCGATGGCGATTTTCAGCTTCGTACCAACGCCATCAGTGGTGGAGACCAGCACTGGATCGCGAAACCCCGCCGCTTTCAGGTCGAATAACGCGCCAAAACCGCCGATGCCGCCTAGCACGCCCGGCCGCGAGGTGGCGCGCGCCAACGGCTTGATGGCTTCCACCAAAGCGTCCCCGGCCTCTATATCGACCCCGGCGGCGCGATAGGTCAGGCCGTTCGCCGGACTGGTTCCGGGCCCATTTGGGCCGCCGCCGGCAGGCTTGTTGCCGCCGGACTCTTTGCTTCCACTTCTCACCATGGCCCCCGATAGGCTAAGGCCTTGCTCCGGGGAGAGTTGGAGACATGCCGGAAGGCGCAAGGCAGACAAACAGGTGCGGAAACAACCATAGCTACGGCCCGTACGCAATGACGGGGCGCGGCCTATTTATGGCTGCCTGCCGTGTCGGGAGGGTCAATGCCTGACGGATCACCCATATCGGAGCCGCCGGTCTCCTCGGCCCTACTGACGGTGCCGAACGTGATCACCTTCGCGCGGCTTTGCGCGGTACCACTGGCCGTGTGGCTGGTGTTGCAGCACCGGATGGAGGAGGCGTTTTATTTATTCATTGCCGCCGGCATTTCCGATGCGGTGGATGGCTGGTTGGCGCGTCGCGGGGCGGGCAGCGCGCTCGGCGCGATCATGGACCCGGTGGCTGACAAGGTGCTGCTCGTGACGATGTATATCACCTTGGCCACTGTCGCCGTGCTGCCCGACTGGCTGGCAATCCTGGTGGTGTTTCGCGATATCGTCATCGTCGGCGGCGTGCTGATGCTGGCTGTCACCGGCCAGCAGGTGGCCATCCGCCCGCTGCTTATCTCCAAGCTGAATACCGTGTTGCAAATTGCGCTGGTGGCCAGCGTGCTGTTCATGGCGGGTTTCGCATTCACGGCTCCGCTGGTGCAGGCGATCCTGGTCTGGGCGGTGGCGGCGACCACGCTGAGTTCGGGCGCCGCTTATGTGTGGAACGCGGTGCGCGCCCGATGACGGAGCCACTCACCAAGGCGCCGGTTCCGCCCCCGCTGTACGCGGTGTTGCCGAATGCGGCGCGGACCCAGCGCATTGCCTTGCTGGCCGGGTTGGCGATTGCGGCTTGGCTGGGCCTGAAGCTGTTCAGCCCAATCCTGCTACCATTTGTGATCGCGGGCGTGATCGCCTATGTGCTGGACCCACCGGCCAGCCGGCTGACGCGTCTGGGGATCGCACGTGGTTTCGCCGCCTTGCTGTTAATCCTCGCCTTAATGTTGGTCGGGTTGTTCGTGGCACTGCTGATCTATCCGCTGATCCTATCGCAGATCGGCCTGTTGCTCGGCCGCCTGCCGCTCTATGCCCTGCAATTGCAGGCCTGGGCGCAGCACAGCATGAGCCGGCTGGCGGAAAATTTTGGCCCGGGCCTTGCTGACCAGAATCTGCGCGATCTGGTCAGCAACCAGGCCGCGGCGATGCTGTCCTACGCGTTATCCGCTTTGCCCGGCCTGATCGGCGGCGGTGTTGCCGTGTTCAACGTGCTGTTGCTGGTGGTGGTGACCCCGGTGCTCGGGTTCTATCTGCTGCGCGATTGGCCGCGCATGGTGGCCACGGTCGATTCCTGGACACCGCGCCGCTATGTCAAGGCGGTTCGCGCCCAGGCGCGTGAGGTGGACCGGGTTCTCTCCGCTTGGGTGCGTGGACAGGCTTTGTGCTGCATCATCCTGGCGCTGTTCTACATTATCGCCCTGCAATTGGTTAGGCTGGAATTCGGCCTGATCATTGGTCTAACCGCCGGGTTGCTGTCGTTTATCCCCTATGTCGGTTCGATTACCGGCGGGGTGACATCGCTCGCTTTGGCTGCGGCGCAGTTTCCCGATTGGCGCGGCGTCAGCCTGGTGGCGCTGGTGCTGGTGATCGGGCACGCTTTGAAATCCTATGTCATCTATCCGCGCTATCTGGGAGACAGGGTGGAGTTGCCGGCCGTGTGGGTGATCTTCGCCTTGTTCGCCGGCGGTCTGGCATTCGGGTTCCTCGGCGTGTTGCTGGCGGTGCCGATGGCTGCGACCATCGGCGTGCTGTGCCGCTTCTGGCTGCGCCGCTATCTGGGTAGTCCCCTGTATGTCGATCCCGAAGCTCCACGGGAAACGCCGCCATGACAGCGCGCCAATTGCCGCTGCCGTTCGGTTCCGGGCACAGCTATACGGCGGAGGATTTCATCGCCGCGCCCTCGAACGAAGCGGCCCGGGCCTGGTTGGCGCGCCCCGAGGGCTGGCCGTTCGGCCGGCTGGTGCTATGCGGCGCGGCGGCCAGCGGCAAGACCCATTTGCTGCATCTCTGGGCCGCGCGGGAGCAGGCGGTATTTTGGTCCGGTCCACAATTGCGTGCCGCCCGCCCCGCCCCCGGCTCTAGCGGCCCTATTGCCCTCGACGATGCCGATCTCGCGGATGAAATCGCGCTGTTTCACCTGATCAACGCAATGGCGGAAGCACGCCAGCCGCTGCTACTCGCCGGGCGCGCGCCGCCCTCACGCTGGGCCGTTCGTCTGCCCGACCTCGCCAGCCGGCTGCGCGCCAGCACGACGGCCATGCTGGGCCCAGCGGAAGATCCCCTACTGGCCGCGATCCTGTCGCGCTTGCTGGCGGATCGGCAATTGGCGGTGGCGCCGGCGGTGCAGGATTGGTTGCTCACCCGCCTGCAGCGTCACCCGGCGGCGCTGGCCGAGGCGGCGGCCCGGCTGGACCGGGCCTCGCTGGCGCATGGCCGTGGCATTTCCCGCGTCCTTGCCGCCTCGGTCCTGGCGGAAATGACCGCCGATCTGCCAGAGGATGAAGTCTTTGTGACTATTGCGCCCACTGCCCCGGTTTTGCTGTAGGCTGCCGCGATGAACAAACCATCGCGGCCCGCTTTAGGCGCTCTGGCCCCTTATGGTGTTCCGCTCGGGTGCCAGGGAGACGAGATCACGCTCGACGGCCAGGCGCGTTTTATTAATCGCGAGTTGTCCTGGCTGGCCTTCAATCACCGGGTGTTGGAGGAAGCGGAGAATCCCCGGCATCCCTTGCTGGAACGGCTGCGCTTCGTCGCCATCAGCGCCTCCAATTTGGATGAATTCTATTCCGTCCGCGTTTCCATCCTGGTCAACCAGGAACGCGCCGGCCTCGCCACCCTGTCGCCGGACGGCCTGACCCCGACGCAGCAACTCAATGCCATTCGTACCCGAGGCGAGGCCCTGATGGAGCGGCAGCAGCGCGTCTGGCGGGATTTGCGCCGGTTGCTGGAAAAACGTGGCATCGCCATCTGCCCTACCCAGCATCTCAGCCCCGCCGACATTGCCTGGCTGGATATCTGGTTCATGGAGCATGTTTTCCCGGTCCTCACGCCGTTGGCGATCGACCCGGCGCATCCCCTTACGTTTATTCCCAATATGGCGTTGGTCAAGGTGTTACGCTTGAGGAATGACAGCGATGTCGGCGGCATGCGCGCCCTGGTCCTGTTGCCCCCGCAGTTGGAGCGGTTCATCCGCCTGCCGTCATCCACGGCTGGCGACAAAATTCGCTTCGCCATACTGGAAGATCTGGTCGATTTATTTGTCGACCGCCTGTTCCCTAGCTTCACCGTTATCGACGAAGGCATGTTCCGGCTGATCCGCGACACCGATGTGGAGTTCGAGGACGGGGCGGAGGATCTGGTGCGCAGCTATGAATCCGCGTTGAAGCGCCGCCGCCGCGGCGTGGTGATCCATCTCAACCTGTCGGCCAGCATGCCGGAGGATTTGCGCGCCCTGGTGGCCAGCTCGCTCGATAAACATGAGACGTTTACCCAGGATAAATATGAGACGTTTACCCAGGATGGCATGCTCGGGTTGGCGGATCTGACGCAGCTGATCGTTGAGGATCGCCCGGATCTGCAATTTTCACCCTACGCGCCACGCTTTCCCGAACGCATCCGCGATTTCGCCGGGAATTACTTCGCCGCCATCCGCGCCAAGGACATCATCGTCCATCACCCGTTCGAAAGTTTCGATGTGGTGGTGCAGTTCCTGCTCCAGGCTGCGCGCGATCCGCAGGTCGTGGCGATAAAGCAAACACTCTACCGCACCAGCCAAGATAGCCCGATCGTCAAGGCGCTGATCGAGGCCGCCGAGGCCGGCAAATCCGTCACCGCCATGGTGGAGTTGCGCGCGCGCTTCAATGAGGAAGCTAATATCAACCTCGCCCGCAGTCTGGAATCTGCCGGCGCGCAGGTGGTGTTCGGTTTCACCCGTATCAAAACCCACGCCAAGTTTTCCCTGATCGTCCGCCGCGAAGGCGTGCAGATGCGTACCTACGCGCATTTCGGCACCGGGAATTACCACCCGATCAACGCGCGCACGTACACCGATCTGTCCTTCTTTACCTGCGATCCCAATATCACCCTCGATGCGGCGCGTTTGTGCAATTACATGACCGGCCATGCGAATCCGGAAAAAATGGACACGCTAGCCTTCAGCCCACTGACTATGCGGGAGAGGCTACTGGAGCTGATCGATGCGGAAATCGCTTTCGCCCGCGCCGGCCGTCCGGCAACCATCTGGCTTAAGTTGAATTCTCTCATCGATGAGGTGCTCATCGAAAAATTATACGCCGCCTCGAACGCCGGGGTGAAAGTAGTGGGCGTGGTGCGCGGCATTTGCAGCCTGCGCCCCGGTGTTCCCAGCATGTCCGAAAATATCCGCATCAAATCGCTTGTTGGGCGGTTTTTGGAACATAGCCGTGTCTGCGCCTTCGGCAACGGCTACGCATTGCCCAGCCGGCATGCCCGCGTCTATATCAGCTCCGCCGATTGGATGGAGCGCAACATGGATTGGCGCGTCGAGACATTGGTGCCGATCCTCAATCCCACGGTGCACGCGCAGGTGCTTGATCAGATCATGGTGGTGAACTTGCGCGACGCGGTGCAAAGCTGGGAATTGCACCAGGACGGCACCTGGTGGCGCACGCTGAAGGTCGAGCACCGCGCTCGTTTGCATGGCTTCTCGGCGCATGATTACTTCATGACCAACCCCTCATTGTCGGGCCGTGGCGTCGGCCTGAGCAACCCGCCCGGCTCAGAAGCCGGCGGCCCCAGCGGCGCCGATCCCGATCATCTCTCCCCACATGTCGTGGCAAAGGATTGAGCCGCCTGTGCCGGTGATCCCCGGGCCCGAGGCGCTGCGCTGCGCGGTCGTCGATCTTGGTTCCAACTCGGTCCGCCTGGTTGTCTATGAAGGGCGCAACCGCAATCCGGTGGCGATCTTTAACGAAAAAGCCGTCCTGCGTCTGGGTCGCGGCCTGCAAGCCACCGGCCGGCTGCACGAAGACAGTATGGCGCGGGCGTTGACGGTGATGCAGCGCTACCACGCCGTCGCGCGTGCCATGGGCGCGGACCCGCTGGAAGTGCTCGCCACCTCCGCCGTGCGCGATGCCAGCAATGGCGAAGATTTCGTCGCTGCCCTGCGCACGCGCATGCCAGGCGTGCCGATCCATATCCTCTCCGGCGAACAGGAAGCTGTCTTCTCCGCCGCCGGCGTGCTCTGCGGCATTCCCGCCGCCGATGGCGTGCTCGCCGATATGGGCGGCGGATCTCTGGAACTGGTGCGCCTTGATGCCGGCCATCAGGGTGCTGCGCAAACCCTCTCCCTCGGCGTGATCCGTCTGGCAGAGCGCGCCGGCGGCGATCCCGGCAAGGCCCAAGCCATCGTCAAGGTCGAACTCGATAAAGCGCCCTGGCTCGCCGAAGGCTCCGGGCGTGATCTCTATCTGGTGGGCGGCGTCTGGCGCGCCCTGGCCCGCATCCATATGGCGCAAACCAGCTACCCGCTACCCCTGGTGCATCACTACACGATCCGGCACGAGGAAGCGCGCGACCTGACGGAGGTCATTGCCACCTCCGGCCGGCGCGCTTTGGAAGGTGTGCCTGGCATTCAGCGCTGGCGTATCGACGACCTGCCCTTCGCCGCCATCACCTTGCGCCGGCTGCTGCGCGTCACCGGCGTGCGCCGCGTGGTGTTCAGCGCCAACGGCATGCGCGAAGGCTGGTTCATGCGCCGCCTGCCCGAGGATATTCGCGCCGAGGACCCGCTGCTCGCTGCCGGCCACGATTACGCCGGCCGCTTCAGCCGCGATCCTAGCCTACCTTGCGCGCTGCTCGCCTGGACCGATCCGTTATTTCCGAACGAAAGCCCCGAACGGCGCCGCCTGCGCGAAGCTGCCTGTTGGTTCTCCGATATCGGCAGCCACGACCACCCGGGGTTCCGCGCCGAGCAAGCCTTCCTGCGCGTGCTCCGCCAGCCCGGCATCGGAATGGACCATCACGCCCGCGCCTTCCTCGCCCTCGCCACCGCCATCCGATACGGGGCCGATCTCGACGCTCCGTTCCTGCAACCCGCCCGCATGCTGCTCGACGTCGCTACGGCCCATCGCGCCACCGTCATCGCCTTCGCCCTACGCCTCGCCTACACCCTGTCCGCCGGCACTTCTGAACTGCTGGCAAGCACCGTTCTCATCCTGCGCAGCGAATGCTTGCTCCTGCGCCTGGCCGAAAACGCTGGCGTTTTCGACGGCGACTCCATACTCCGTCGCCTCGACCGCCTAGCCCAAGAACTCGGCCTCGGTACCGCCACCGAAACCTGGACTAACCGCGCGGCTTAAGGGGGGGGGTTAGCAGGGAGCGTCAAGGGGCTTTTCCTTCTGGACCCCCACTAAGGGCATACCCTTGGAGCCCAAGCGGATAGATTCCAGTGGGCGTCGCCCCTTAGCAGGTCCAGGGGCAAAGCCCCTGGCCTTCCTTACTAACCTACCCATCAAACCGCGAGTTTGGCGTCCTGTTTGGCTTTGGCGCGGGTGATTCGGCGTTTCAGGGTCAGGGCGTCTTCGGTGAGTTTGCTATTGGGCGTTCCCAGCAGGAAGGCGTCGATGCCGCCATTATGTTCTACGGTGCGGATGGCACGGGTGGAGAGGCGCATGCGCACGGACCCGCCCAGGATGTCGGACAGCACGGAGTAGTCCTGCAAATTGGGCAGGAACCGCCGACGGGTTCTATTATTGGCATGGCTGACATTGTTGCCAGACAGAACGGTCTTGCCAGTGAGCTGGCAGCGACGGGACATGATCAAATACCCTTATGGTCGTGCGGGAAGGGGCGGGTTATGACGAAACCCGTCCCCGAGGTCAAGCACGAACGGGTCTGTGCCGGACCTAAACTGACCCACTACTCGGTCACGCATGCGGTGGAATAGGCGGCATCTCCGCCATCGCCCGAAACTCGCCATTACGGACGGAGGCGATGGCGTTGTTGAGAATGCCGGCGATGGCCTCCTCGGACATCGACCGCGCCAGCATACCGAGCGCCCCGCCGAGCAGGGCGGAGGCGATGGCAATGGACGAAATATTTTGTCCGGTCATATACTCGATCGCCTTGTCGACGACGGAGCCGGCATAGCCGAGATCCTGTGGCGGCGCGCCCTCCGCGTCGGCTGGTTCGCTGTTCATGTTCGTTCTGTTCCTAATCGGCGGCGATATCGGCGGAGGCGGTTTGTTCGGCCTGCAACGCCCACATATGCGCATAGAGCCCGTCGCGTGCCAGCAGCCAGGCATGGGTGCCCCGCTCCGCCACCTGGCCGTCCTGCAGGACGATGATCTCATCGGCATCCACCACGGTGGACAGGCGATGCGCGATCACCACTGTCGTACGATGGCTGGCAAGGCTGCGCAGGGCGGTCTGGATATCCTGTTCGGTGCTGGTATCGAGTGCGCTGGTGGCCTCATCTAGAATGAGAATCCGCGGGTCCTTCAGGATAGTGCGCGCAATGGCAACGCGCTGCTTTTCGCCACCTGAAAGTTTCAGCCCGCGTTCACCGACGCGCGTGTCATAGCCTTCCGGCAGCCGCAGCACGAAATCATGCACTTGCGCGAGTTTCGCCGCCGTTTCCACCTCGTCCTGCGTAGCGCCGGGGCGGCCATAGGCGATGTTGTAGCGGATGGTGTCGTTGAACAGCACCGTGTCCTGCGGCACCACGCCGATGGTCGTGCGCAGGCTTTCTTGCGTCACGCCGCGGATGTCCTGGCCATCGATGCGCACCGCTCCGGTGGTGACATCGTAAAAGCGGAACAGCAGGCGGGAGATGGTGGATTTCCCCGCTCCCGTCGGCCCGACAATGGCCAGCTTGCCGCCCGGGGGAACCCGGAAACTCACACCTTTCAGGATCTTCCGGTCGGGGCGATAATCGAAATGCACATCTTCGAACACTACTTCCCCGGCCGCGCGGTCTTTCAGATGCGTGGGCAGCACGACGGCGTCGGGCCGGTCGGTGATTTCGGCATTGATGTCCAGCAGATGGAACAACGCCTCCATATCCACCAGCCCCTGGCGGATTTCGCGATAGACGACGCCCAGCATGTTCAGCGGCTGATAAAGCTGGATCAGGTAGGTATTCGCCAGCACGAAGGCGCCCACGGTCATGGTGCCAGCGGCAACCTCGCCAGCCGCCAGTAACATAATCACCGCCAGGCCCAGCGCGATGATCGTCGCCTGTCCCAGATTAAGCATGTTCAACGAAATTTGGCTCATCACCGCGGCGCGTTCATAACGCGCCAGCGCTTCATCAAAGCGCCGCGATTCATGGGCCTCATTACCAAAATACTTGACCGTCTCGAAATTCAGCAGGCTGTCGATGGCGCGCGTCTGCGCCTGGCTGTCCATCTCGTTCATGGTGCGCCGGATCTTCACGCGCCAGTTCGAGCAGGTGAAGGTGAACAGCAAATAGCCTACCATGGCGAACACGATGATGGCGGCGAAACGCCAGTCGAACATCCACCACATCACGCCCGTCACCATCACCACTTCCAGGATGGTCGGCACGACATTGAACACCGCCAGGCGCAGCACCAGCTGCACGCCGAGCGAGCCACGCTCGATCGCGCGCGACAGCCCGCCGGTCTGCCGGTCCAGATGGAAACGCAGCGACAGCGCATGCATATGCACAAAGGATTGAAACGCGATCTTGCGCGCCGCGCGCTGCTGCACTGCAGCGATTACTGCATCGCGCAATTCTCCAAACGCGGCCCCGGCGGCGCGCAGCAAGCCATAGCCGACGATCAGCGCCAGCGGCACGGTCAGCGCGCCGCTCAGCATGCCTGGTTGCGCTACCAACGCATCCACCGCCATGCCATAGACCACGGGCACCAGCACGATGGCGAGCTTAGCGGCGATCAGGAGAATAACCGCCGCCACCACCCGCGTCCGCGCCACCAAATCGCCCTGTGGCCACAGATAGGGCAGCAGGGTGATCAGGGTGCGCGCCGGCGAACGCTCCTGCTCCACCTTCAGAATGGCTGAGGCGGTGGCATCCGGCGCGGCGGCAAGGCGGGATCTCATAGGATCGATCTCATGCCCTCGATGTGGCATGGCTGGGGCTGTTTTGGAAGGTGAGAGCCGTGCCGAGCCATGCCGAGCTGGAATCTTATCTGCGCCATATCCGCGCCTGTCGGAATATCTCCCTTCCCGGCGCGCGTATCGCCTTCCGGCTGGCGGGGCAGCATGTGGGCTGGGTGGCCCCGCCTTTGGCGGCCGCCTTGCGCGCGCGGGCAGAGATCAGCGCGGAGCCGGACGGCTTCAACCTTGCTGATCCGGTGGCGCTGCCACAGCTCAACCGGGAACTGGCGGCACAAAAATTCTTTCACTGGCGGGGCGAGGCTTTCGATGTCCGGGCCACCCCGGATGGCCCGGCCCTAGCCCAGATGGATCGCGGCGCCCTGCCGGCCTTCGGCGTGGAGGCGCAAGGTGTGCATCTGAACGGCTTTGTGCGCAACGCGGACGGGTTGCATCTTTGGGTCGCCAAACGAGCTGCCAACAAGACACTGGACCCCGGCAAGCTCGATCATTTGATCGCCGGCGGCGTCCCCACCGGATTTTCCCCTGACCAAACCCTGATCAAGGAGGCGGCCGAGGAAGCCGCCATCCCGGCCGAGCTGGCCGCGCGCGCCCGGCATGTCGGTCTGATCAGCTATACAATGGAAAGGCCAGAGGGCCTGCGCCGGGACCGACTACATTGCTACGACCTCGATCTACCGGAGGATTTTTTACCCGTTGCCGCCGATGGCGAGGTGGAATCCTTCGCGCTTTGGCCGGTTGCGCGCGTGCGCGAAGCGGTGCGCGACGGCGAAGCATTCAAATTCAACGTGCCGCTGGTCCTGATCGATTTTTTTCTTCGCCACGGATTGATTGCTGATCCCGTGGCGGCGGCGCTGCGCCGGGCGCTGGATTCACCATAATCGCTTGTGCCGCGTAGTCTGGACGTGCTGCAATCGGGGCCAGGAAACAGCCCAATGGAGGCCTCCATGGACGATGGCGTCGTCATGCCTAACAGCGCGCCCGAACATTTTTGGGCGCCGGGCATCAGCAGGGTGCCATTCTGGCTTTACCAGGACCGGGCCATCCTGCGCGCCGAACAGCGCAAAATCTTCGAAGGCCCAGCCTGGCATTTCCTCTGCCTGGACATCGATATTGAAAGCCAGGGCGATTTCCGCACCACGTTTTTGGGTGAGATGCCGGTGGTGGTGGTGCGCGGGAGAGATGGCGCGATCCATGCGTTTGAGAATCGCTGCGCCCATCGCGGCGCGCTGATCGCGTTCGAGGATAGCGGCAACGTCAAGGATTTCACCTGCATCTATCATGCCTGGCGGTACGATCTAGAAGGCAATCT
>SHWN01000021.1 GCA_009693795.1 Acetobacteraceae bacterium | reverse complement strand
GCCATCAATGGCAAGGTGACGGCCGCGAGGCCGGTGCCGACGATCAGCGCGCGCGTGCCGCCTTCGATTTCGGCGACCATGTCTTCCAGGGCCCAATGCGTTTGGGTGCCCTGGGTGCCGTAGGTTAAGACCTGATCGGTGCGCTTGGCGCCATGGGCGGCGCGTGCTTCGAGGTTGGGAAACAGCACTGTGGAGCCGCGATGCACCGCAGGGTTAACAAAACCGAGGGCGCGCGAGCTAGCGCGACCCACATGTGAGAGCCGGGTGCGAAACCCCAAGGATTTGTGTGACGGATCCGTCTTGTCGGTCATGATCTTTACTGGGACTCCACTGGGGTGTCTTTGCGGCTACCCCATTCGGTCCAGGAGCCATCGTAAACGGCGGCGGCGGGCAGGTCGGCCAATTGCATTCCCATCGTGAGAATGCAGGCGGTGATACCGGACCCGCAGGTGGTGACCACGAGTTTCTTGCCGTCCACGCCGGCTTGTGCGAAGCGGGCGCGCAAGGCATCCGGCGCCAGGAACGTGCCATCGGCGGACAGCAATTCATTGTAGGGCAGATTGGCGGAGCCGGGGATGTGGCCGGAGCGAACGCCGGGTCGGATTTCCTTCTGCGCGCCGGTAAACCGTCCGGCCGCGCGGGCGTCCAACACCAGCTCGGTCTGCGTTGCGAGATTGCCGAGCAGATCCCCCACGCCGCGCAAACGTTGCGGGCGGAAGGCGGCGGTATAATGGGTGGCCGGGGCGGCCAGTGGGGCACCGCTTTCGACCGCGCGGCCTTCCAGGCGCCATTTTGGCAATCCGCCGTCCAGCACGGCGGCGTTGTCATGGCCGAACAGCCCCATCAGCCACCAGCCGCGTGCGGAGCTGGCGATGCCTTTCTGGTCGTAGAAGATCACGCGCGTATTGTTTGAAATACCCAAAGCGGAGGTCAGTTTTTCGAAGCGACCAACGGTTGGGATCATGTGCGGCAGGTCTGAATCCTGATCGGAGAATAGGTCGATATCGAAATATCTCGCGCCGGTTATGTGGGTGGCCAGGAATTCAGCTTGCCCATCGCGGTTTTCATTGGGTAGGTATTTGGTGGCGTCGAACACCATCAGATCGGTTGGGCCGTCAGGCGATTTCTTCAGTTCGTCGGCCAGACATTCTGTGCTCATCAGAGGTTTCATATTTAACTTTCTCCCGCGAAGGCGATGATGATACGCCGGTTTTTCCGGCCCTTGTTTTCGATTTTTATCACGCGCATGGGACCGATCTCGCCGGTGTGGGAAACATGGGTGCCGCCGCAGGGTTGTAGATCGATGAGCAAATCATCTGCGCCGATGCGCAAGAGCCGCAACCGGCCGGTGCCGCGCGGTGGTTGCACGGACATGGTGCGCACCAGACCGGGGTCTTCGTCCAGCCTTGCTTCATCTACCCATTCGAAACGCACAGGCAGATCAGCCGTGATCAGGGCATTGAGCTGGGCTTCGAGGTCTTCTTTGGCGGGTGGGTCGGGTAGATCGAAATCGAGGCGGGACTTCTCGACCCCCACCGCGCCGCCGGTCACCGCAGCGCCCTTGATCAGGCTGCACACAAGATGCATTGCCGTGTGCATGCGCATTAACTGATGCCGCCGTGCCCAATCGATCTCGATGTCGACTGGCGTTCCCGGAGCGGGCAGGGGGTCGCCCTCGGCGATGAGGTGCAGGATGGTGCCTGCGGGGCCCTTGATTGTATCGGTAACGGCTAGGGTGATATCGCCCCAGCATAGTGTCCCCGTATCGCCTGGTTGGCCACCGGAGCGGGCATAAAAAATCGTCTGGTCCAGCGTGATTCCGGTTGCATCGGCGGCGACGACCGTGGCGGCGACGCGTTGCAATTGGGGTTGGTCGAGGAACAGCGCTTCGGTCATGCGCGCAGCATAGACCGAAGCCGGCGCGGCGGCGAGATCAGCCGCCCCTGGAATCAGCCGCCGGCCATCGCTACCAACTGGCGCAACCTTGTGGCGCCGGCCGGACCCTTCACAGCTGTGCGCCAGGCATTCTCCGCTACGCGCTGATGCGCATTGATGGCTTCCTCGGCGCTGGTGATCATGGCGACACCCGTTTGGTTGCCAGGATGGGTATCAGCGCGGAATGGATTGATCGCCAGGCTGGCCCGCTCGCGTGAGCGCAGAATTTTAAACCGGGATGTCGGTTCCTGTCCGGTCAGCAGGCCAAATTGGAGGCCCATCGGTTCGGATTCCATCAGTCCGGCGATATGCTCGATCTCCTGCTGAGCCGCATTCCGGCAGATCCGACGCGCGCGTTCGGATACACCGATGCCGCCGCCGATGCCGGCCTCCAGAAAGTGCTGGACGGTCCCGGTTGAGATCATAGCAATGATGTTGGGCCGACGCATGGCGTAGACCCGACGGCGGGCCGCCAGGATGCCAAGGAGTTGTTCGTTCGCGGCGACCATTGCGGCCCTGTCGTTGCTGGCTTGCTCGGCGATGTCCTGCATCATTTCCTGTAAAGCCGACTCAAATGAGTCCGTTGCGGTCACGTAGCAAAACGGTCCGGCTAATTGCAGGATCTGATCGGCGGCTTCCTCAACCTGGCGCAAGCGCTCAAAAAAACCGACCGGGCGGGTAAAATATTCAACGCCAATCCCCAAGAGTGACAAGGACGAGATTTTGAGCAGTTCCGCCAGGCGTTTGATGGTATCGAGTTTGATCACCTCGCCTTTCTCATAGCGATACAGAGCTGCGCGTGAGACCCCGAGGCGCGCGGCGACTTCTTCGGCCCGCAATCCGGATTCCAGCCGGTAGGCTCGTAATTGTTGACCAATCTCGGAAAACTGCATCACAACGCGTTATCCTTAGGTAATCGATGCCCAACCATAGAGGGCGCCGCGGCAAGAGCGGTTGTTACCACGTTGGATACGGCTCATTTTCGGTCCGGTATGGCGAACCCTGCCAATCCTTCGATCGCTTGCACGAGGGCCGAATGATCCAGTTCGGCCCCGCCACGTGCCGCGACGGATGACATCATCTGCTGTGCGATCGCCGTGTTGGGTAATGCCAGGCCCAGTTCGCGCGCCGAGGACAAAGCGAGGCTCAAATCCTTCTGATGCAGCCGGATGCGGAAGCCCGGGTTGAAGGTACGGTTGATCATCCGTTCGGCATGCAGTTCCAGTACGCGCGACGAGGCGAAGCCGCCCATGATCGCCTGGCGCACCTTCGCGGGATCGGCGCCGGCGCGGGCGGCGAAGACCAATGCCTCGGCGACCGCCTGGATGTTCAGCGCGACGATGATCTGGTTTGCGACCTTGCACACCTGGCCCGCGCCCACTGGGCCGACATGGGTGATGTTCTTGCCCAACAGCTCGAACAGCTTCAGTGCGCGGGCGAAGCCGGCTTCCGTGCCACCGGCCATGATGGTGAGTGCCGCCGATTTCGCGCCGACCTCGCCGCCGGAAACGGGGGCATCGACATAGTCGCAGCCGAGTGCGTTGATTTTTTCTGCGAAGCGCTTGGTGTCCATTGGGCTGATCGAGGACATATCGATCACGATGCTGCCCTTGTTCAGCCCGGCCGCGACGCCGCCGGGGCCGAACAGCACGGCGTCCACATCGGGCGTATCGGGGACCATTAGGATGATCGCCTCGGCGGCCTTAGCCACGGCGGTGGCATCGGCCAGTACGGCGGCGATGGCGCGGGTTTCAGCGGTCAGGCTGGCGCGTTCGGGGACGAAGATTTCGTGCCCTCCATTGTTCAAGTTGAGCGCCATGGGACGGCCCATGATGCCCAGGCCGACAAAACCGATTTTCATGTTTCTGTCCCTCTCAAACGCCGAATTTCTTGCGCCAGATCAGGCCGGCGACGGTATCGCCGGCCGGGCGGTATTCGCAGCCGACATAGCCTTTGTAGCCGAGCGCATCCATGCGGCGAAAAATAAACTCCCAGCCCATTTCTCCGGTGCCCGGTTCATTGCGCGCCGGCACGTCGGCGATCTGCATATGGGCAATGATGGGCAGGTATTTTTCCATCCGCTTGGTCACGTCGCCTTCAGTGATCTGGCAATGATAGAGATCGAATTGCAGTCCGACGCGATCGGCGCCGAGCGCTTCCACCACTGCCGCGCCCTGCGCCTGCGTGTTCAGGTGATAGCCCGGCATGTCGCGGTTATTGATCGGTTCAATGCATAGCCGCACGCCGGCCGCCGAGGCCTGTTCCGCCGCCCAGGCGAGATTTGCCGCGTATAAGGCCGCCGCCGTGCCGGGGGCGACCGAGGCATCGGGGATGCCGGACATGCAGTGGACCAATTTGCAGTTGAGCGCCCCCGCGTAATCCAGCGCTTTTTTCACCGCGTCGCGGAATTCGCTTTGTCGCCCTGGCAGGGAGGCAAGCCCGCGCTCGCCGTTGGCCCAATCGCCGGGCGGCATGTTGAACAGTGCCTGGGTCAGGCCGTGATCGTTGAGGCGCTGGCGCAATTCGGCGGTGGGGAAATCATAAGGGAACAAAAACTCCACCGCATCGAAGCCAGCGGCGCGCGCGGTGGCGAAGCGGTCCAGGAATGGTACTTCGTTGAACATCATCGATAGATTGGCGGCCAGACGTGGCATGCGTGCGTTTCCCCCCGGAAGAATTCGAAGGCTACAGGCCGGGGGATGGATTGACCAGGGTGCATGCCGGCTGGATGGTGGCGGACGAACAGGAAAGCTGACGCACGCATGCAGACTGAACGGATCCTGATGGGATTGCTGCTGGGAGGTGTGGCGATTGGCTGCTTCATGGTCCTGGAGCCGTTCCTCTCGGCAATTCTTTGGGCGGCCATTCTCGTCTTCACCACCTGGCCCGCGCATGAATGGCTGCGCGGACATTTGCATTGGCGGCGGGGGCTCATCGCCGGGCTGATGGTGACGCTCACGGCTGTGGTGGTGGTATTCCCTCTGGCACTGGCTGCACCGGACGGCGCCAGTGAAGTCAATAATCTGCGCTTGGTGGTGCAGGAGGCCATGGCGCGCGGCCTACCGGGTGCGCCAGGCTGGCTTGCCGATGTACCATTGGTCGGTCCGATGTTGAGCAGCTTGTGGAACCGTTCTGCTGCGGACCTTGCGGTGCTCGGCGAGGCGCTAAGACCTTATTTAGGCATCCTGGCGGAAGGTGGGTTCAGCTTGCTGCGCGGCATAGCGCAGGGCGTGTTATTATTCTTGCTGTCGCTGTTTATTGCCTTCTTTTTCTATCTCCATGCCGAGCCCATTGCCAAGCGTATGAACGCGCTTCTGCACCAAATCGCCGGTCATCGCGCGGAACGTCTGATTGATGTGATCGGCGCGACCGTGCGCGGGACCGTCTATGGAATCCTTGGCACGGCTATTGTGCAGGGTATTCTTACCGCCCTCGGTCTTTGGGTCGCCGGCGTGCCGCGCCCGGTCCTCCTCGGCGCCATTGCCGGGTTTCTGTCGGTCCTGCCCATTGGCTCACCCGTTGTTTGGGTCCCCGCCACCCTATGGCTCTTAAGTTCCGATCAGATCGGTTGGGGGATTTTTATGGCTGTTTATGGCGCGCTGGGTATCTCTGGGTCTGACAATATCATCCGGCCGTGGTTCATCTCGCGCGGCACGCAATTGCCCTATTTGGTGACGGTTCTGGGGGTGCTGGGGGGGGCGATTGCATTTGGGTTGCTGGGGATATTTTTGGGACCCGTGCTGCTGGCGGTGGGATTTACCCTGGTGGTGGAGTGGCAGACGATTGAAGAGCGGGGTAAGCGGGGAGGGTTATAGTTTGAGGTAGTCAAAATCCTGGCCGGCTTTTCTGAGTGCGCTGGATAAAAGTCCTTCTCGAGCGTCAGTTCTCCAATCTTGGCATGCAGCAGTTTCACATCGACCACGGGCGCGGTCTCGGTGGCAGCAGGGCCAGAGCTGCAAACCCCGGCAGCGCCCTCCTGCAATTACGACTTCTAGGCGACGATCTGGGCCGGGTGCAGGTCAAACAGTTTAGCCAACTCCGCCAGCCTCTTCTCGCCCTTGACCGTCGCCCGCGCCACCTTTGCCCTGAAGCTAGGGCTGCGCATCCTTCGTGTTCGCTTCGTCACGCTCTCTCCTGATCTGCGGCAACATCGCCGCTGTCAGGCAGGAAACCCACTTCTCGGGCTGTCCAAGTTTCCCGAGCCAGCTGTGGATTGTTTTACGTGAAACATTCCCCTAGTTTAGAGCGTTAGCTTTGGCCCTTCATCGCGTCCCACCAGGGGCAGGCATCTTGCATCGGTTGATAATTTCCGGCGAGGACTTGCAGGGGGGCTCGATGGCCGTCCTGGGCGGCTTTCAGGCGCATGGCGTGGCTTTGTTCGCGTTGGTCGTCGGGCAGCCAGACGCGGTCGTGGCCCCAGAGGCTGGGACCGATGGTGAGTTCGGAGACTTGCCAGGTCGTGTCGTCCACTTCGCGTCCGCCCCAGCCATATTCCACCATGAAGCCCGAGGGGGATTTGGCGTAGAACGACGTGACGAGGTCGTTTGGGTGGCGTCCGAGTGTGGTCATGACCCGGCCCTTCTCGCCCAGCGCGATGTCGTAGCCCTGGCCGACATCGTCGAGGGAGAAGAGTTCGACCATCATGTGATGCATGGCGTTCTGGCCGGTCTCCAGCATGGCGAAGCTGTGATGGCGGGCGTTCACGTGGAAGAAATAGCCGTGGAAGGGTTTTGTTAGATAATCGCTGACCTTGAAGCCGAGCGTGTCGCGGTAGAAGGGCAGGGCGTCGTCCAACCGCTTCACCATCAGCACGGCATGGCCCATGCCAAGCGCGCCGGTGCGAAAGCCGGAGATTGTGCGGCCGGGGGTGAAGGGGCGGTCATCGGCTGCCCCACCCCAAAAAGCTTCCAGCGGGTTGCCGAGCGGATCGGTGAAACAGATGACGTCTCGCACGCAGCGTTGGGATGCGAGGGCCGCGCTGCCGCGTGTCACCTTTGTGCTGGCTGCCTCCAGCCGGGCAGCCAGGGTGTCCAGCGTCGCCGCATCGGCGACTTCCCAGCCAAAGACATGGGCGCCCTCGCCCAGTGCACGATCAACCAAAAGCCGTTGCTGGCGGTCATCCATGCGAAAGGCGACCGCCGCGTTGCCGCGTTCCACACGCTGCATGCCGAGGAGGCCGGTAGCGAAATCCGACCAATCCTCCAGCCTGCTGGAGCCGATGGCCACGTAGCCGAGTGCCTGGATGGACATGATGTTTCCCTCTGCCTGCTCTCGGCGTCGATCTTAGAGAGATTTCCGATACCGGTCACGATCAGGGTGATGGTAAGATTTTATTTCTCGTCTTCCTTCATTTTGTCACACTCTGCATGTAGAGTGTTCTGCGGAATATTCAGAGGTTGCGGCTGTACCCCGGTATGGCGGGGCGGACGGGCTGCACCACAGCTACATGTGTTATGCAGGATGTGTTATGCAGGAATTTATACCTGCCGATTGCCCGCCGCCGGCCCGTTGGCTCCGGTTGCACCTGCCCCGGCCTCGGCGCCCCCTCCTATGGGTCGATCCGTTAGCAGAAACCTCTTGACGAGGCAGGCTGGATACACCATTTGCCTGAAACAGGACCCGCACGGTCCGATATTTCGGGGTGCTTCATGCTCAGGCTGTCCAAACTGACAGATTATGCCGTGGTGGTGCTGGTCCGCCTCTCCGTTGGAGAGGCCGTGCAGACCTCCCCCGGCGTCGCCTCCTCCATCGGCATCCCCGAGCCTACGGTGGCGAAAGTGCTTAAAGCCCTGGCCGGCTCCGGCCTCGTCGCCTCGCAGCGTGGCGCGCGTGGCGGTTATCGCTTGATGCGCCCACTCGCCGCTATTCCGGTTTCCGACGTCATCGCCGCCATCGATGGCCCAATCGCGTTGACCGCCTGCGTCGATGGCGCGGCCACTGCCTGCGAAACTTCTAGCCTCTGCCCTGTCGCCGGGCGCTGGGATCCGGTCAACGAGGCGATCCAATCGGCGCTGGACGGCATTACCCTGGCGGATATGCAGAAATCCGCCATCCCGCGCGCCTTCCGCCTGCCGCACCCCACCCAGTCCATTGCCGCTGCCGAGTAAACATGCCCCCCCTCAACGACATTAACAGCGAAACCCTCGGCACCGTCGAGGCGCTCACCCAGTCCGGTTATAAATACGGTTTTACGACCGATATTGAGATGGACCTCGCCCCGCTCGGGTTGAACGAGGACATTGTTCGGCTGATTTCCGCGCGCAAGAACGAACCACAATGGATGCTGGACTGGCGCCTGAAGGCTTTTGCCCTTTGGCAAACCATGACCGAGCCAAACTGGGCACAAATCGGCTATCCGCCGATCGATTACCAGGGTATCCATTATTACGCCGCGCCGGTAAAGAAAGCCGGCCCGAAATCCCTCGATGAGGTCGATCCGGAATTATTGCGCACGTATGAAAAGCTCGGCATTCCGCTGCGCGAACGCGCCATCCTCGCCGGTGTCGAAGGGGCCGATCAGCCTTCGCAAATCGCCGTCGATGCGGTGTTCGATAGCGTCTCCGTCGCCACCACCTTCCGCGAAACCCTATCCAAATCCGGCGTCATCTTCTGCCCGATCAGCGAAGCGGTGCGGGACCATCCCGACTTGGTCAAACAATATCTCGGCAGCGTGGTGCCGCAGGGGGACAATTATTTTGCGGCGCTGAATTGCGCCGTCTTCACCGATGGCAGCTTCGTTTATATTCCGAAGGGTGTGCGCTGCCCGATGGAGCTTTCCACTTACTTTCGAATCAACGCCCGTAACACTGGACAATTCGAACGTACCCTCATCATTGCTGAAGCCGGTGCCTATGTTTCCTACCTGGAAGGCTGCACCGCGCCGCAACGCGACGAGAATCAGCTTCATGCCGCCGTCGTTGAATTGGTGGTGATGGACGACGCGCAGATAAAATATTCCACCGTGCAGAACTGGTACCCCGGCGATGCCGACGGTAAGGGAGGCATCTATAACTTCGTTACCAAGCGTGGTGCCTGCCGCGGCGCGCGTTCAAAGATTTCCTGGACGCAGGTGGAAACTGGCTCCGCAATCACCTGGAAATATCCGTCCTGCGTTCTGGAAGGTGATGACAGCGTCGGCGAATTCTATTCCGTCGCGGTCACCAATAATCGCCAGCAGGCCGATACCGGCACGAAAATGATCCATGTCGGGCGCAATACCAAAAGCACCATCGTCTCAAAGGGCATCAGTGCCGGCTATTCTAACAACACCTATCGGGGCCTGGTGCGCATCACGCAGCGCGCCAAGGGGGCCCGCAACCACACGCAATGCGACAGCCTGCTGATCGGTGAACATTGCGGCGCGCATACCGTGCCTTACATTGAAAGCCGCAATCCCACCGCAAAGGTGGAACATGAAGCCACCACCTCGAAAATCGCCGAAGACCAGCTCTTTTATTGCCGCCAGCGAGGGTTGTCACAGGAAGACGCCGTTGGCCTGATCGTCAACGGATTTTGCAAGGATGTGCTGAAGGAATTGCCGATGGAGTTTGCCGTCGAGGCACAAAAACTGCTCGCCGTCAGTCTCGAAGGCTCAGTCGGTTAGGATCACGAACATGCTGCATATCGAAAACCTAGCTGCCGAAATCGACGGCAAGCTCATCCTGAACGGTATTTCGCTCACTGTCCCCAGAGGCGAGGTGCATGCCATCATGGGGCCGAACGGGTCCGGTAAATCCACGCTGGCCTATGTGCTGTCTGGCCGTGATGGTTATACGGTCACCGGTGGCACCGCCACATTCAACGGCCAGGATCTGCTGGCGATGGAACCGGAAGCGCGCGCTGCCGCCGGCCTATTCCTTGCCTTCCAGTATCCGGTGGAATTGCCCGGAGTCGGTAATGCGAATTTCCTACGTACCGCACGGAATGCGCAGCACCGGTTGCGTGGTGAGCCCGAACTGGACGCTGTGCAATTTCTCAAACTCGCCCGCGCCGAGTTAAAGAAACTTTCGATGTCCGACGATATGTTGCGCCGTAACGTCAATGTCGGCTTTTCCGGCGGTGAGAAGAAGCGCAATGAAGTCCTGCAAATGGCCATTCTGCGCCCGGAATTCGCCCTGTTGGATGAAACCGATAGCGGCCTGGATATCGACGCGTTGAAAATCGTCGCCGAAGGCGTGAACGCGCTGCGTGGCCCGAATTTTTCCGCCCTCGTCATTACCCATTACCAACGTCTGCTCGATTATATCGCGCCGGATTGCGTGCATGTGCTCGCTGGTGGACGCATCATCCGCTCCGGTGGGCCGGAACTCGCGCTCGAGCTGGAAGCCAACGGCTATGTTGGAATGGTCGCGGACGCCGCATGAGCGTGCTCACTTACTCCGGTATCGAGGGTTTTTTCGCGCGCTTCGCCGCGCTGCGCCCGCATTTACCGGGTGATGTCGCCGCGCGCGATCGCGCCGCTGCGATCCTGCGCGTGCAAGGTCTGCCGAGCATCCGTGACGAGGCCTGGAAATACACCAATCTACGCCCCGTTGCGCAGGCCAGTTTCCAGTCCGCCGCCACTGCCGACCCATCCGCATTGCTGGCCCGCCTGCCGCAACTGAATGCGCCGCGCCTCGTCATGGTTGATGGGCATTATCTTGCCACCCTCTCAACACTGCCCCCGCAGGTTAAATGTTTACCCTTTGCTGCCGCGCCAAAATTCGGTACCCTCGCCAACCCAGCGTGCGAGCCGATGGTTGCGCTGAACACGATGCTTGCCGAGGACGGGTTTTCGCTCACCATTCCCGCCAACATCGATGCCGGCCTGATCGTTATTGCCCATCTAACAACCGCCGCCCGCTCGACCCACCCGCGGCATGCCATCACGCTAGAGGAAGGTGCCCGCGCCAGCCTGCTGGAAATTTACCTGGGTGAGGGCGCCTATCTGCATAACCCCGTCACCGAAATCCATATCGGCGAGGGCGCCAACCTGACGCATGCGCGCCTGCAGGATGAGGCGGAAGAAGGTTTCCATCTTGGCACTATCTACGCGCGGATCGCCGCGCATAGCATCTATGACAGCTTCTCCCTCAATATCGGCGCCCGCCTCTCCCGCACGGAACTGCATGCCAGCCTCGCCGGCGCGCACGCCACGGCGCATCTGAACGCTGCGCAAATTCTCACCGGCGTGCAGCACGCCGATTTCACCACCATTGTCTCGCACGACGCTCCGCACGGCGCCTCCCGCCAAACGGTCAAGAACGCTTTAGCCGGGCGTTCGCGCGGTGTGTTTCAAGGCAAGATCCATGTCGCGCGCGGCGCGCAAAAAACCGACGGCTACCAGATGAATCAGGCGCTGCTGCTGTCGCCAGACGCGGAGATCGACAGTAAGCCGCAACTGGAAATTTACGCTGACGACGTCAAATGCAGCCACGGTGCCACTATCGGCGAATTGGATGCCGATCAACTGTTTTATCTGCGCAGCCGCGGCGTCCCGGAATCCCAGGCCCGTGGGATGTTGGTTCGCGCCTTCCTCTCCGATGCCATTGACATGGTCGCCAACGGAGCGTCCCGTGCTGTTCTAGAAACTGCGGTGGAGCTTTGGTGGCAAAGGCACCCAGCATGACCGCCCACCCAAAATTTGACGTCCAGCGCATCCGCCAGGATTTCCCTATCCTGTCGCAATCCATTCGCGGAAAACCCTTCGTGTTTCTCGATAGTGGCGCCAGCGCGCAAAAGCCGCGCGCCGTGATCGATGCCATGCGCAACGCCATGGAAACCCAATACGCCAACGTCCATCGCGGCCTGCACTGGATGAGCGAACGTACCACCGAATCCTACGAGGCCGTCCGCGATACCATCGCCTTGCTGATCAACGCCCCCTCGCGCGATGAAATCGTTATCACCAGTTCGATCACCGCGTCGCTTAACCTCGTCGCCCACAGCTATGGCCGCAGCGCGCTGAAGCCCGGCCAGGCGGTGTTGATTTCTGGCATGGAGCATCACTCCAACATCGTCCCCTGGCAGATGCTGCGCGACGCGCATGGTATCGAACTCCGCGTCTGCCCGATCACTGATGCGGGCGAGCTGGACATGACGGCGTTCGAAACACTTCTGGCCGATGGCAAAGTCGGGTTGGTGTCCATCACCCACATGTCCAACGTGCTCGGCACCTACACCCCGGCCGAACGCATTGTCCGCATCGCCCATGCGGCCGGCGCAAAAGTGATGTTCGATGGCGCCCAGGCCATCGTGCATCGGCAGGTTGATGTGCAGGCGCTGGGCTGCGATTTTTACTGTTTCACGGGCCACAAACTATACGGCCCCACCGGCATCGGCGCGCTGTGGGCAAGACGTGAAATTCTGGAATCCATGCCGCCCTTCATGGGCGGTGGCGACATGATCTCCTCGGTTACCTTCGAAAAATCCAGCTGGGCCGCCGTGCCACATAAGTTTGAGGCCGGCACCCCCGCCATCCTCGAAGGCATCGGTCTGAAAGCCGCCATCGATTACTTCCGTGCCATCGGTTACGAGGCGATTTCGGCACATGAACGCGCTCTCACCGAACACGCCATCGCTCGCCTGTCTGATATAGAGGGCGTGCAGATTATCGGCCGCGCGCAGGATCGCGGTGGTGTAATTTCTTTCACCCTCGACCGTGCCCACGCGCATGATGTCGCCACCCTGCTGGATCGCCAGGGAATCGCTGTGCGCGCCGGCCATCACTGCGCCGAGCCACTAATGCACCGCCTCGGCCTCGACAGCACCGCCCGCGCCACCTTCGGCCTCTACACCACGCATGAAGAAATAGACGTCCTGGCCGAGGCCCTGACAAAAATCCGGAAGTTCTTCAAATGAGTTTTGATGATCTCCGCGATCTTTATCAGGGTGTGATCATGGATCACGGCCGCCACCCGCGCCACGGCACGCGCCTGCAATCCTTCGATGTCACCGCTAAGGGCGATAACCCGATGTGTGGCGATCGCGTGCAGATCTGGCTTAAATATGCGCCCGATCATACCATCGCGGATGCCGGTTTCGAAGCGCGGGGCTGCGCTATTTCCATCGCCTCGGCCGATCTGATGGCCGATGTCGTGCGTGGCCGCAGCCCCGCCGACACCAAGGCATTGTTCGATGCCTTCCGTGCCATGGTCCGCACCGGCATCTGCCCTGACCATGCAGGCGACCTCGCGGACCCATTGGAAAAATTAAAACCGCTTTTGGGCGTGCACGAATACCCATCCCGCGTGAAATGTGCCACCCTCGCGTGGCACGCGTTAACGGCCGCGCTGGAAGGCGTGCAGGAGGGCAGCAGTGAATAATCCCACGCCAGCGGCGCACGGCGCCTGGACCCCCGATGGCGAAACCACGCCGAAAGTCACGGAAGAAGCCGTGATCACGGCCTGCGCCACCGTGTTTGATCCGGAAATTCCGGTCAATATCTACGAACTCGGCCTGATCTACGCGATCGAAATCTCCGATACTGGCTCCGTGAAAGTTGAAATGACCCTCACCGCCCCCGGCTGCCCCGCTGCGCAGGAACTCCCGCAACAAGTGCGCGCAGCCGTCCTCACGGTGCTCGGTGTCGGGGCTTGCGACGTCGAAACGGTTTGGGATCCACCGTGGGACCAAAGCCGGATGAGCGAAGAAGCCCGCCTGCAACTGAACATGTTCTGATCAGCGAAGTAGCAAGACCATGAGCACCACCACCACACCCCGCCGCCCCATCCGAGCACTCCCGCCGCTGATGACCCTAACGGACGCCGCCGCCGAACGTCTGCGTGGCCTTTATGATAAAGGCGAGGAAGGCAAGCTGCTGCGCATCGGCGTCAAGACAAAGGGCTGTTCCGGCATGTCCTATGACATGTCCTGGACCGATGCACCCGCCGCGACAGACGAGATCGTAAAGGATCGCGGCCTCACGGTCCTGGTGGACCGCAAGGCCTCGTTATTCCTCATCGGCACGGTGATGGATTACGAGGTCAAAGCCCTGACGTCAGGCTTCACTTTCACCAATCCAAACGAAAAAGGCCGCTGCGGCTGTGGCGAAAGCTTCCACGTTTAAATCCGCGGCCGCTTATTTCCTGGCGGCAACGTCTGGCGTGATTGGATCGAATACCCAGGCCAACCGCTCTGCCGCCAGAGCGTCGCTCATGACCATTGCCGATGTACCCGACCGTTCCGCCAACGTCGCCAGAGTCTTTTTTAGATTATCCGTCTCAATCTGATACAGCGCCAGATACTGCCAGGGAAACGGCCCGGCAGCACGCTGCGCATCGCTTAACTTGAAGCGCTGGGCGGAAACAAATCCCGGCACATTCAGCACATCAGGCAGATGCTGGTTGGTATACCAGTCATTATACGTCCCATCCTGCCCTGCAACCGGGTTGGTAAAGACGACGAATACATGCTTGGCCATGGTTTTCTCCTCTTGTCGTGATGAACCGCAACGCCGTGCTACATTTCAGGCATGGGCACGGCGCGGGCGCAAGCCTCTTGCGGTGCGGTCGGCAGTTCGCGCAAAGAACGCCATGTCCTCCCCACCGGACGCGTCCTTGCGCGGTATTGTGCTGATCCTGATCGCGACGACGATCTTCAGCATCGCTGACACAATCGCGAAACTCCTCACCACCGATCTTTCGGCGGTGCAGATCAATTGGATGCGCTATCTGATCTTTGCGGCCATGGCGCTGACGATCAGCGTGCGGAGCCCGGGCTATGCGTTCCGCGCGCTGCATCCGCGCACGCAAATCGTGCGTGGCCTTTGCGTCACCGTCTCCTCGCTGCTGTTCGTTCTATGCATCACCAGCATGCCGCTGTCCGAGGCTGCCTCGATCGGCTTTGTCGCCCCGCTGGTCGTCACCGTGCTATCGATCCCGTTGCTGGGGGAGGCGGTGGGCGTCCGCCGCTGGGCTGCGGTGCTGGCTGGTTTTTGGGCGTGTTGATCATCATGCGCCCTGGCCTCGGCGCCTTTCAGCTCGCGGCCCTGTTCGGCGTGGCCGGGGCTGTCTGCTGGGCGTTGGCACTGGTCCTCACGCGCAAGATGGCCGGCGAGCTAGAACGCGGGGCCACCACCATGCTCTGGTCCGCCTCCATCGGCCTGATCATCCTGAGTGCCTTGCTTCCCTTCAGCTTCCGCATCCCCAACCTCGCGCAATTGGGCCTAGCTTTGGTGCAGGGCGTGCTGGGCTCGCTTGGCCAATGGCTGGTGATCCTGGCGCACCGCTTCACTCCGGCCGCCACCCTGGCGCCGATCTTTTATACGCAGTTGCTGTGGTCCACCCTCGGCGGCTACCTGGTTTTCGCGGCCCTGCCGGATCGTTGGACGGTCCTCGGCATGGCGATCATCATTGGCAGCGGGCTTTATACGGCGCATCGCGAACGGGTGCGCGCGCGGAAAAGGCGGGGATGATCAAAGACGAACCGCTACGCGGCATCGCCCTTTACGTGCTGGCAACGATCATCTTCACCGTCGCCGACACGATTGCGAAGACGCTGACCACCGACCTGTCGGTGATCCAGATCACTTGGATGCGCTATCTCGTCTTCACCGGTTTCGCGCTGATGATGACCTGGCGCCGCTCCGGCCCGGCCTTTCATGTACACAGCCCACGCCTGCAACTGGCGCGAGGGCTATGTTTGGTGTGTTCGTCCACCCTGTTCATTCTCGGCATCCGCGATATCGGCCTGGCGGAGGCTGCGACGATCGGCTTTCTCGGCCCGATCATGGTCACGGTGCTGTCAATCCCGCTGCTGGGGGAGGTGGTGGGTATCCGCCGCTGGGCTGCCGTCGCTGCCGGGATGCTGGGTGTGTTGATCGTGCTGCGCCCCGGCGCCGGCACATTCCAGCCGGAAAGCCTCTATCGCGTTGGCTCGGCAATGTTCTGGGCCGTCGGCCTCATCCTCACCCGAAAGATGGCCATTACGGACCGCGCGGAGACGACGATGTTCTGGTCCGCGCTGACCGGTCTGATTATGCTGAGCGCGGCCATTCCGTTCGCCTTCGTGCTGCCCAACCCGCGCCAACTCTGGATGGCGCTGGCGCAAAGCGTGCTGTCATCGTCCGGCCAGTGGCTGGTCATCCAGTCGCTGCGCTACACGCCCGCATCGATCCTGGCGGCGTTTTCATATATGCAACTTCTTTGGTCCACCCTCGCCGGTTTTCTAGTATTTTCCGTGTTGCCAGACCGCTGGACTTGGCTGGGTGCCGCGATCATCATCGCCAGCGGCGTCTACACCGCAAACCGCGAACGGGTGCGCGCGCACGAAAAGCAGCAAGGCAATGCATAAATTGGAACGATCCTTGGGCACCAGGCCACGTCCATCGCGGTCGTCGGCAAGAGCTTTGGTGCGGTCGAGAAGACTCGAACTTCCACGAGGTTTCCCCCACAAGCACCTCAAGCTTGCGCGTCTACCATTCCGCCACGACCGCACCGTGGAGCCTTGCCAACAGACGCCGGCAGGGGGCGGGGTATAGCGGATGGCCGAGGCAGGTTCAATGACCCCACCCAATGTCGAATGGACAATCTTCCACGGCCTGACGACCTATCCCGATGCGCTGGCCGCCATGCGTGCCCGCGTGGCGGCTATACAGGCTGGCACGGCACCCGAGCAGGTCTGGCTGATCGAGCATTTTCCTCTCTACACCGCCGGCACCTCGGCCAAACCCGAGGAGCTGACCGACCCATTGCGGTTCCCTACCTTCGAGGCTGGGCGTGGCGGTCAATGGACGTATCACGGGCCCGGCCAGCGCGTTGGCTATGTGATGCTGGATCTGAACCGCCCGCACGGGTCTGTGCCGGCGAAGGATGTCCGCTGCTACGTCCACGGCCTGGAAGAATGGCTAATCCGCGCGCTGGATCATTTCAATGTCTGCGGCGAACGCCGAGCGGGCCGCGTCGGCATCTGGGTCGTCGATCCCGCAACCGGGGGTGAGACGAAAATCGCCGCCATCGGTGTGCGCGTCAGCCGCTGGATCGCCTGGCATGGCGTGGCGCTTAATGTCGCGCCCGATCTCGCGCATTTTACCGGCATCGTCCCGTGCGGCGTGCGCGAACACGGCGTCACCAGCCTTGCCGCCCTGGGCATCGCGGCGACGATGGCCGATGTCGACACCGCCCTGCGCGCGGCCTGGTACGAGGTTTTCGGCGGCGAGCCGGGCGGCGCCGCCTGCCGGGTGGATTGACGCGCCGTCCGGCGCGCGATGCGGGCATGCCTGGCCCCCTAAACGCGGGCCGTTATGTCCGCGACAAGGCGATAAAGCGTGCCGCCATCGTGACATCGGCCGCAACACTCTGCCGCCGGATCAGCGCCTCGGTATCTGTTCCCCAGAATTCCTCTTGGAACAATTCGTCCAGGCAGCCCAGCCGATGCGCGGTATCGGCATCCAGTTGCCGCTCGGTGACCGCCAGCCCCAGCACAAGGCTGCCCAGCAACGGCACCAGCACCCCCAGGCCTGCCAATACTAGTGTATTTTCTGCCGCCACGGCGGTGCGCAGCGCCTGCAACGCCTGCGGATTCTGCGTGATATGCCCGATGCCAGACGTGACTTTCAGCGGCGCATCATAGGTCAGCGCGACCCAGTCCAACCAAGGCTGCCATTCTAGGGCCTGGCGCCGAACCAGCGGTTCCGGCGCATGCGCGTGATAACAGAGCAGATCGGTCTCCGCATAAACCGCGATTGCATCGATATTGGTTTCACGATGGGCGGCGATACGTTCCTGCGCGGTGCCGGCGAGGCGCGTCAGCGGTGTGTCGGCAAAGCTCATTTCTCCGCCCTTTGCCCCGCCCGCGGCCTGCCATTCGGCCGCGATGGCGATGGCGAGCGGCGCGGCGGCAATCGTCAACGATGCCCCACCCGGCAGCCGCATCGGTCGATTGTCCAGCAGGATGGCAAAGCCCGATGCCGTCGCGACATGGCTGGCAGTTTCCCAAAATCGTTTCACGCCCTACCCTCGTTCACGTCGATCCCTTTTCATGACGGCGCGCATCCCGCTTAGGGACGCAATAACCTCTGTAAGGGATCTTGTCGCGACCGCCGCGTTGGCGCCGGTTGTTCGGGGGCGGCGTTTATGGCCGCCGCCGCTGGGGTGGGTACGGGTCCGGCGCGCCCGCCGCGGGCAATCGTGAGTTGCTCGGAGCAGGCCGTCTTGGGGGTCAACGCGCTGCCCAAACCCTTCCCCCGATCGCCACCAAACACCTTATCCAATACGCCACCCACGGCATCCACGCCGGCGCCAATTATTCCAACGGTGGCTTCGGCCGTGCCCTGTGTGGCCCGCCCAACCGCGTCTGGATTACCTCCCATGCTGGGCACAACGCGCGGTGCGGCGAAACTACCATCGACGCGCAGCGCAATGGCCACACCCAAGCCAAGCAGCCTCAGCTGCGTGCGCATCTGCAAAGCCAGGCGTTCCTCGCCAAACTGCATCATGCCGTTTCCATCCAAATATAGTGGTGAGGAATCGAGCAGCAGTGCCCGCACGTCACCCACGCCCGATTTCGCGTCGATCCGCAGGGCGAAGCAGCGCACATCCGTCGTCTTGTCCCGCCCCAGCAGGGCGCCCTGATTGATCCCTCGCAACAGCAGGCCGAGCAGTCCCTGCTGGAGCATTTGGCTATCAACGGAGCCATCCACGGCGGCAAGGCCCAGGTGGCCCGTGGCCGTCCCGGCAATGGCGTGCGCGCTCTCGCCCTCGCCCCGCAGATCGAGGTCCAGCTCTACGGTGCCGCGCGCCGGCCCGTCCCGCCCCAGGCTATGGTAAAGCTGCTGGATACTCAGCCCTGGGGAGCGCAGCACCAGCGCCACTGCCGGTTTCGCCTGGCTCGCATCCACATTCAGACTGCCGGAGACTGGCCCGGCCGGCAGCGTCGCCGCGAACGGATCAAGCTTCAGTTTCCCGCCGGCCAGAACCGCGCGCAGGTCGATATTGCGCGTACTTTCCCCGTCGCGCACCAGTTCGCCGATCCGCCAGCGCACATCGCCGTCCACCAGGCGCAGCGCCGCGAAGGGCAGGGGATCATCCGGGATCACGAATTGCGATGCACTACGTTGCCCCTCCGATCGCCCCTCTGGCCCCCTGGGCGCGCGCCCAGGGGCGGAAGCAGGGGCCGAAGATTCGCCCAGCAGGCCGGCTGCGCGCAACGCATCGGCATCGACCCGGCGCGATAGGACATTCGCCTGAATAGCCAAACCCGGGGCTGTCATGATGGATATTTCGCCGCCTAAATCAATCGCTTCCTGGTTGAATTGCAGGTCCTTTAATACGACCTGCAGCCCACCGGCCGCAGAGAGCAGCTTCGACTGCACCGTAACATCCTTCAGCCCTGGCAATGTCACACCGGCTAGGCGCCCGATCACAGCCAGATCGGGGATCGTGGCATGCAGCCCCAGATTGGCACCGGACAGGCTGGTCAGCGGCCCGAGACTGCCCTTCAGCGTGATGCGCGCCCCGCCCGCGCTCAACGCCATGTCGAGCGGCATCGGCGCCGAGCCCCCACCCACCAACGAAGCCAGCGTGCCATAGCTGGCCAGCACGGCGATAGCATGGCCGTCAAAATTGCCTTCTGCCGTCATACGCAACGGTTGATCGGTGCGTGGCGCGCCCAGTTCCAGCCGCGTCAGCTTCAGGCCCGGCACCAGGGCTGCCAGATCGGAAGGCCCGGCCTGGAGCGACAGGCTGGTGATTTCCGGCAGGGCCGCGCCGCGATCGGCGATCTCCGCCGAGACACGGACATCGTGCAAGTCGGGCAAACGCAGTTCGGGGAGCAGCGACGCCAGCGACCTGAGAGCCGGGGTAGCGCCCTCTAGCTTGAGTTGATAGCCCTTGCCCATGGCCGTGTCGGCGATCGCGCCGGACATATTGAGCTTCGCGCCACCTGTACTGAGCACGAGGCGCAACGGCCAGGGCGCGGCGCTCTGGCCTTGTAAGCCATTCAAAGAACCAACCTGACCCGAAATATTTAGTTTCGTCTCGTTCCATAACGCGTCCATCTGCACGCTGATGGGTGCCGTGGCTGACTCCATCTGGATACCTGCGTGCGGCAGACGTATGGTCGTGGTGCTGGCCTTGCGTCCGTCGCGCCAAGTCAGCGTGCCATCCTGGATTAGCAGGTTGCGCACAAGAAAATTGCCGCGCGGCGTTGTCGCATGAGGGATACGCGGCGCCGCCGGACGGGCCGTCACGCCATTATCGAAGCGCCAATTGCCATGCCCTTGCGCATTGGTCTCCAGCAGCACATCGGGGCGCACGAGGATCAGGCGATCGATCTCTATCTGGTGTTGCAATAATGGCAACAGCGCGATCCGCGCCTCGACTCGTTCCAGGCTTACCATCTCCGCGTGCGATCCGCCCGGGGCATTGGAAAAGCGTACATACTTCGCCGCAATCGTCGGGCGTAAGGCGAGGCTAAGATGTAGCTTGCCATCGATCACCAGATCGCGTCCGGTGGCCTGTTTCACCGCCGCTACGATTTGCGGCTTGTAATCGTTCGGATCGAACAGAACGGCGACAACGCCAATGGCGAAAACCGGCAGCGCCAGCACGGCGGCCAACAGATACCACCGCCATGATCCGCCGCGGCGTTCGTCCTCGGGCGCGATCATCAATGCCATAGGCGATTTACTCCAGCGCTACGTATTCCAACGGTGCGCAGCGCGCAAAGCGGGCGTGGCGAAGCCGAGCAGACGAAAACTCTCCTTCATATGAGGGGGCAGATCCGCTTCCACCAGCAATGTTCCGCCTGCGGGATGGGGCAATTCCAGCGCGCGCGCGTGCAAATGCAATTCCGGCGGCAGGCCGTCGACGATAGCGGAGCCGGCATTGTTTTGATCGGGCTCATGGTATTTCCTATCACCCAAAATCGGCGCACCGATGGCCAGGCAGTGCACGCGCAATTGATGCATGCGCCCGGTGAGCGGTTGCAATTCCAGCCAGGCGAGTTTCTGGCCGGCATTATCCAACGTACGGTAGTCAGTGATGGCGTGCGCCGCATCCTTGTCCTTGCGATCCCCGGGTGCGCTGCGTTCGCCGCGTGGGCCACCGCCGATACGGATCAAGGGTAGGTCGATCCGTCCCTCCACCGGCACGGGCCGGCCGGCCACCACCGCCCAATAGGTTTTTTTCACGGCGCGGGTCCGAAAGGACGCGGCAAGTTTTGCCGCAATCCCTGGTGTACGGGCGATCAACAATGCTCCCGATGTGTCGCGATCCAGTCGATGCACGAGGCGCGGGCGATGCGGGGAACCGAAGCGCAGCCCATCCAGCATGCCATCGAGATGGTGTGTGATCCGGGGGCCGCCCTGCACCGGCAGGCTGTGCGGCTTGTTGACGATGATGATCTGCTCGTCGCGGTAAATGACCATGGCTTGCAGATCTTCGCGCGCGCGCGCATCCATCGGCACCGCGCGCGGCGTGTCGTCCACGGGTTCCGCATTGGCCTGGATGGGCGGGATACGCAGTTCCTGTCCGGGCACCAGGCGCGTCGCCGCCTCTACGCGCTTGCCATTCACGCGCACCTGTCCGGTCCGGCAGAATTTCTGAATCGCGGCCTGAGTCAGCCCCGGAAAATGCCGGCGCAGCCAGCGATCCAGGCGGATATCGGCCTCGTCATCCGTCACGACGCGCTGTAGCGGGCTCATGCGCCACGCTCCGCGCGCAGCTTCGCCCAGTAGGTAAGGCGTTTGTTGATCTCACGCTCAAATCCGCGTTCCCGCGGTCGGTAAAACTGCACGCGATCCATCCCATCCGGAAAGTAATTCTGGCCGGAGAACGCGTCCTCCGCTTCGTGATCGTAGGCGTATTCCGCGCCGTAGCCCAATTTCTGCATCAATTTCGTGGGCGCGTTCAAAATATGCGCTGGCGGCATCAGGCTGCCATGGTTTTCTGCCGCCGCCCGTGCCGCACCATAGGCGGTGTATTGCGCGTTCGATTTTGGCGCGGTGCTGAGATAGATGATCGTCTGCACGATTGCCAATTCACCCTCGGGGCTGCCCAGCCGTTCATAGGCTTCCCACGCAGCCAGCGCCTGCGGCAAGGCCAGCGGGTCTGCCATACCGATATCTTCCACGGCGAAACGTGTCAGCCGGCGCGCGATATAACGCGGATCCTCCCCACCCGTCAGCATGCGTGCAAACCAGTAAAGCGCCGCATCGGGATCGGAGCCCCGCAAGGATTTATGTAAGGCCGAAATAAGATTGTAATGTTCTTCGCGATCCTTGTCGTAAAGCGCCGCGCGGCGCGCCAGTAATTCCGCCAGCGCGGTGGCGTCCAGATTTTGCGTCCCAGTGGGCAGGGCGAATATCTGCTCGCACATATTCAATAGATAACGCCCATCGCCATCGGCCATGGCCCGCAGTGAGGTCCGGGCCTCGGGTGTCAGTGGCGCGGTATGGCCGATCTCCACCTCCGCGCGCGACAGCACTTCCTCAAGGGCTGCGTCATCCAGGCGGCGAAGCACCAGAACCTGGCAACGCGAGAGCAAGGCACCATTCAGGGCAAAGGAGGGATTCTCTGTCGTTGCCCCCACCAAGGTGATCGTGCCGTCTTCCACGACGGGCAAGAATCCGTCCTGCTGGGCGCGGTTGAAGCGGTGAATTTCATCGACGAACAACAAGGTTCCCTGACCGGCTCGGCGGCGACGGGTGGCGTCCTCGAAGGCGCGTTTCAAATCGGCCACGCCGGAAAACACTGCAGAAAGTTGCACGAAAGCCAGCCCCGCCTTCGCTGCTAGCAACCGCGCGATCGTGGTCTTGCCCACCCCCGGCGGGCCCCAGAGGATCATCGACGCCAGCGATCCGCGCGCCAGCATGCCCGTCAGCGACCCTTCCGGCCCCAGCAGATGGTCCTGGCCGACGACCGTCTCCAGCGACGCCGGGCGCAGGCGATCGGCCAAAGGCCGATGTCCGCGCGGCGCCTCGACCTCCGGTTCGGTGGGGCCGAACAGGTCTGTATTAGGATCAAGAGGGGTACGCGCCGGCATGGCCCGCTTATAGCACAGGCAATGCTTGTGTTTTACCCGCCCAGCTTTGCACTCTGCCCCGCTTCCCACGCGGCGTGCGGCATGAAGCCTGTATCCTGCCGGCAGCACGCTTTCGCTGCGCGCAGAATCTCCGCATCCGTGGCATCGAGGTCAACCCGTAATCCTTCCTTTGAATCGCCGGGGCTGCATAAGTAGAATTAATCGGCGCTTGCAGCACCGAAAGCTCACCGCTTAATATTAAGCCACAGACGGGGTCCACACTCTGCTAATTTACGCCGCGCCCTGGCGCCTTTATGTGCGGAAGGCGCGCTGGTGATTGGCTTTGGCAGCTTCACCCATAATCTGCGGATCCTCAATCGTGAGGCGATCAATGTTCCGGGGCTGCCAGGTTCGGCGGCCTTTGTTTCCTGGTTCGATGCGGCGCTGATGGGATCGTGGATCGACGATCTGCTGGCCTATCGTGGTCTGGCTCCCGCGGCGGTGGAACAGCATCCGACGGATGAGCATTTGCTGTCGGTCTTTGTTGCCCTTGGTGCCGCCGGCGATGGCGCGCGGGCAAAACGGCTACATAGCAACGTCGAATTTGGCGCTTTGCGGATGGACAGCTACGCTTTTCCCGCCTGATCCGGTGTTTGTCGCGGACCGGGTGCAATGTGAGACTTTGTCTATGGTTCCCTGGTCGATCCCGCTGTCCTTGTGTGCTGCGCCGGCTGTCGGCTTATGAAGCCCCGCGCTATCCTGTGGTCCAACGAATCGTCGGAACGCCACGCGGCCCTTGCCTGGCCAGTGTCTGGATTGCCGCCGGCGCAACACGCAACGCCTGGGGAGAGAAATAATGATACAATCGCCACCCGCCCGCCCGGGCATGCGCGAGGATGAGATCGACACACCAGCCTTGGTGCTCGATCTCGACGCGTTCGAATTCAACCTTGATCGCATGGCGGCGCTTCTGGCGCCAACGCGCACGAAACTGCGTGCACATGCGAAGACGCATAAATCCGCAGTCGTGGCCTTGCAGCAGATAGCACGCGGCGCGGTTGGTCAATGTGTGCAGAAAGTGGGTGAAGCGGAAGCCCTCGCCTGGGGCGGCGTGCAGGATATTCTGGTCAGCAACGAGGTGGTGGGGGCCGGCAAGCTCGCTCGCCTCGCTGCCTTGCAACGTATTGCCAAGGTCGCGGTCTGCGTGGACGACGCCGCACAGGTGGCGGCGATCGAGGCGGCAGCAGTGGACGCCAACACACGTATCTCCGTCCTCGTCGAAATCGATGTCGGGGCCGCACGCTGCGGCGTGCCACCGGGGCCGGAGGCGGTGGAACTGGCAAAGAAAATAGCCGCCTCGAAACACCTGATCTTCGGCGGCCTGCAAGCCTATCACGGCAGCGCCCAGCACAAGCGCAGCATCGAAGAACGCAAGACCATGATCGACTTCGCCACCGAGGGCGCGCGCCGCTCGGTCGAACAATTGCGCCAGCAGGGCCTTGATTGTCCCATCGTCGGCGGCGCTGGAACCGGCACGTTCGAACTGGAATCGCATTCCGGCGTCTATACCGAAATCCAGGCAGGCAGCTACGTCTTCATGGACGCCGATTACGCGCGCAACCTGGACGCGATCGGCCAACCCATCTCCACCTTCCGCCATGCGCTGTTCGTGCTCGCCACGGTCATGAGCGCGCCGCGCCAGGGCCTTGCGGTCCTGGATGCCGGCCACAAGGCGGTCCCCACCGATTCCGGTTTGCCGCTGATCTGGCAACGCCCGGACATCCGCTATGTCAGTGCGTCTGACGAGCACGGCAAGCTCGATGTCGCCATGGAATCCACGATGCCGAAACTGGGAGAAAAACTGCGCCTCGTTCCGGGCCATTGTGACCCGACGGTGGACCGCTATGACTGGTATGTCGGCGTTCGTAATGGCCGCGTCGAATGTCTGTGGCCGGTTACCGCCAGAGGAGCGATGACATGATGGGTGCGATGAGCTGAATGGCGCCGTCCCAACGCCGGCCCGGCTTCCTGTCACCCTTTCAGATCCGTGCCTTTCGCTTCCAGTTTCTGGCCGATCTCTGCACCTCCTGGGGCACCGAGATGGAGGTGATTGTGCTTGGCTGGTACATTCTGGTCGAAACGGATTCTGTCGGGTTGCTGACGCTTTATGGGGCGTTGCAATATCTCGGCACCCTGATCGCACCGGGCATGGGTATGGCAAGCGACCGGCTGGGCCATCGCAACGTGCTCACCACCATGCGCGCGGTCTATGCGCTGATGGCGCTGGGCCTGATGACCCTGGCCTTCGCCGGCGCCTTGCATCCGCTCTATGTTTTTCTCCTCGCTGCCATGTCCGGGCTGATCCGTGCGTCCGATACCGGCGTGCGCAATGCGCTGTCGGCGGAAATTCTACCGCCGGACCGATTGATGGCAGGCGTGGGCCTGTCGCGCATCACCTCCGATTCTGCGCGCGTGGCTGGTGCCCTGGCCGGGGCGGCGGTGTATGCCGCGATCGGCATGGGGCCAGCTTGCATGGTGTTTGCTGTGTTCTATAGCGCCGGCTGCTTATTAACTTTCCGCATTAGCCTGCCAGCGGCGCGCACGGTCAACGTCACACGTCCCTCGCCCTGGGGAGAATTGCGCGAGGGTGTCGTCCATGTCTGGCAAACCCCCGCCTTGCTGGCAGGCATGTGGCTCGCTTTTCTCGTGAACCTCACCGCATGGCCCTGGACGCTGGGCTTGCTGCCCTATGTGGCACGCAATGTGCTGCATGTTGGCCAGGCGGGCCTCGGCACCCTGGCCGCGAGTTTTGCCGCTGGATCGCTGCTTGGGTCGCTGATCGTCAGCCTGCTCGGACGACGCATTTTGCCCGCACGTTTCATGCTCATTTTCGCCCTTGCCTGGCACGCGATGCTGCTCGTCTTTGCGCATATGCCAACGATGCTCGGGGCCAGCGCGATGCTGGTGGCGACGGGGGTCGCACAAAGCATGTCGATGGTACCGATGGCAGTGATGTTGCTGCATATCGCCGGGCCACGCTTTCGCGGTCGGGTGATGGGTGTGCGGATGTTGGCAATCTATGGATTGCCGGTTGGGCTGCTGCTCTCCGGCGTCTTTATCTCGCGCTTGGGCTTCAGCGAGACGGCCATTCTGTATTGCGCCATCGGCTTGCTGGTGACGCTCGGTATCGGCTGGCACTGGCGCGCCTATCTGTGGCCGCGCGACCTGCCAGCCAATACCAGCTGATTCCTAGAACATTCGCCGCTGACGCTAAGTCGGAACCCTTCCCGCTCCCCCACCCGGCCACTCAATGAGCGTACACTG
>SHWN01000172.1 GCA_009693795.1 Acetobacteraceae bacterium | reverse complement strand
ACGGATTCCTGGCCGAATCGGCGCTTATAGGCATCAGTGACGACCCTCAGCCCCTGCGCGGTCGCTTGCGTGTCTGGCGCGGCAAGAATCACGAATTTACTCGGCTCACTGACCATGCGCTTGGCGCGCGGATCAGACCATTGGCCCACCGCGTCCATCACGGTCAGTCCATCGGGAAATTGCCCGGTCAATATATCGCGCTGAAACTCCGCCCAATCCGCGTCGGACACACCCGGCCCGCCTTTCACGTTGCGTCCGAACGCTAGCTCCGCCACCAGCATCGGCTTGGCCCCATGGAATTTGCAGCTGGATGGGTCCGCCACGCTCTCGCCCCGGCTACAACCCTGCACCAGCAGGGCCAGCGCACCGGCCAACCAAATCCGTCCGTTCAGCGTCCTCATTCCCCTATGCTGACGTGACCGGACTGCCCCTGGCAAGCGGCTTCGTGCCATCCCCAGACCTCGCCACACGCCTCGATATGGTACCGATGGCGTGCAGAGACGAAAGGTCGGGACTCTGCTTCCAGGCTTTCGTCCCTTTATATCGCCATCAGCCGCGCCGGCACCGCCTCAATAACGTCAATCTCGGCATTGGCGAAGGCGAAGCGCAGATGCCGCTCCTGGCCGGGGCCGAAGAAGGAACCAGGCAGCGAGAGTAGGCCGGCCTCGGTGGCGAGTTTTTCCGCCGTGGCGAGCGCATCCGGTGCGTGATCGGGCACGCGCATATAGGCGAAATAGGTGCCCAGCGCGTCGATGCGCCAGCCGGGCACCTGGCCGACGCCGGCGCGGAACACACGTGCGCGCTCGGCGATGATGGCCCGGTTGTTGGCTTTCCAGTCGTGCAGATGATCGATTGCCCAGGTGAGGCCGGGCAGCGGGCCGCGCGGCGGGCAGATCTGCATTGTGTCGAGCACTTTGTTTAGTTCCGCACGCACCGCCGGCCCGGTGACGATGGCACCAGTGCGGTGGCCTGGGACGCAATATGCCTTGGAGAAGGAATAGATATGCACGATACGGTTGCGCCAGGTGGGATCGGTGAAGAGCTCGTGCGGCGGCAACGCGCTCTCCGGCAGAAAGTCGCGGTAGGATTCGTCGAGGATCAGCCATACCCCGCGCGCGGCGCAGAGTTCCGCGAAGCGAGCGATGATGGCGGGGGGATAGACGGCGCCGGTGGGGTTGTTCGGCGTGATCAGCACGATTGCGCGCGTGCGCGGCGTAAGCAGCGCGGCGGCGCGGTCGGGGTCGGGGATGAAGCCGTCCTCGGCGCGGCAAGGGAGCGCCAGGGCCGTAATGCCCTGCATGGACAGCGCCATGGCGTTGTTGAAATACCAGGGCACCGGCAGCATCACCTGGTCGCCCGCCTCGCAGAGGATGGTGATCGCCATGGTGAAGGCGAGGTTGGCGCCGGCGGTGATGGCGACCTCGCCTGCCGTCACGTTGCCGCCATAGAGGCGGTTGATATCGGTGGCGAGTGCCGCGCGCAGGCTCTCGTCGCCATCGATGCTGCCATAGCGGGCCTGGATGGGGGAGGCGGCGCCTTCCGCGAGCCGGGTGGCGAGGTCGGGGTGCGTGGGATAGCCGGGGACGGCCTGCGTCAGGTCAATGATGGGGCCTGCACCGCCATGATAGCGCGCGGCCCAGGCCTTAGCGATGGGGATGGGGGCCGCGAACGTATCGCGAATACGTGCGGAGAGTAAGAGCGGAGCGTTCATCTTGGGCGATCCGGGTATGAGGCCAATGGGTGATGCGGCAGGTGACGGGGTTGGTCAAGCCGGCCATGCGTGATCAAACTTGGCGGATTCGTCCGGCGATCCCCCTGCTGTGGACCTTTGTGTAGCCAGTGGCGCTGTTTTTCGCCGTGGCGGAGGGGCCGGTAAACTTTGGCGGCGGGGAAAAGGATATCCTGCTCGCCTTGCCGCTCGCGGTGTTGGCGATGCTGAGTGCGCTGGTGGGGTTGCTGTGCTGGGCCCGCTCTGGCGCTCGGCCTGGCGGTCCTTTTGGGCCGCGCTGACGATCCTGGTCGTGGTGTGGAGCGGGCTGGTGACCTAACATGCTCTATGGCGTGTGAGGTGGGGTCGGTAGTGAGGATGAAGGCGGTGCTTTACCGGTCCTCGGGTGGGCCGGCGTCGTCGCGGGTGGAGGATGTGCCGGCATTGCCGACCTCGGCGGGGCATGTGCGCGTGCGCGCGGCGGGAGTGAATTTCGCTAATACCTTGATGGGCTCCGGTAAGTACCGGATGAAACCACCATTGCCGTTCACGCCGGAGCTGAAAGTGGGTGGGGAGATCATGCCTGGCGTGACGGACCTGCGCGTGGGCCAGATGGTGATGGCGTTCCTGCGCGATAGCGGGAGCATGCGCGCGGAGGAGGTAATCCCGGTGCTGAATGCCGTGGCGATTTCCGATGCGATAGATTTCATCACCACTGCCGCCGTTCCGGCAGTCTATGGCACGGCGTGGTTCGCGCTCACGCATCGGGGGAAATTGCGGGCGGGCGAAAACCTGCTGGTGCTGGGTGCCGCGAGTGGCGTCGAGCTGGCTGCGGTGGAGGTGGGCAAGCTGTTGGGCACGCGGGTGCTCGCAGCGGCCGGCGGGGCGGCGAAAGGCCCGATGGCGCACGACCACGGCGCCCAATATATTATTTACTATAACAACAAGAGTATCCGAGACCGGGTGTGCGAGTTGACCGGCGGCAAGGTCGCCGATGTAGTGTTCGATCCGGTGGGCGGCGACGCGTTTGATCAGACGATCCGTGCGATAAACTGGGAGACGCGGATGCTGGTGATCGGATTCGCCGCGGGGCGCACTCAGGCGCTAACGGTAAATCTTATTTCCATCAAGAACATCTCCGCCATCGGCGTGGTGTGGGGGGCGCAGCAGGAACGCGATCTGCTGTTCGCCAATGCGTGGTTGTGGACGATTTTAGGCTATTATGGCTCGCCGTTTTTTCGGCCGCTGATCGGCATGATCTATCTACTGGAACAGGTGGGCACGGCGATCGCGGCGCTGCTGTCGCGTCAGATTCCCGGCAAGATCGTGTTGATGGCATGAGCGATCACCTTCCTCTCGCCAGAATGCGCGTGATCGATCTGACGCGCGTGCTTTCCGGCCCGTTCTGCTCGATGATCCTGGCCGACCTCGGCGCCGAGGTGATCAAGGTGGAAACACCAGGCGAGGGCGATCCGGTGCGAGCGCAGGGCGACATGCGCGATGGCTTGTCCTGGTATTTCGCCAGCTTCAACCGTAATAAAAAATCTATTACGCTGAACCTGCGCGACCCCGCGGCGCGAGATATTTTACGGAAACTGTTAACCGACGCCGACGCGGTAGTGGAGAATTACCGCCCCGACGTGATGGCAGCGATGGGGTTCGGGCCGGAGGAACTAGCGAAAATCAATCCCCGTCTGGTCAGTGGTAGTATCAGTGGCTTCGGGGCGACGGGGCCGTACAAGGACCGTCCCAGCTTCGATTTCATCGCTCAGGCAATGAGTGGCTTCATGAGTCTGAACGGTCCGGAAGGCACGCCGCCAGTGCGCGCCGGCAATCCGATCTCCGATCTGGCGGCGGGGCTTTATTGTGCGCTCGGTGTGGTTTCTCTATTGTTGCGCCGCGAACGCGGCGGCGCGGCGGGCGCGGCTTCCACCAGCCTGACCGGGGCCATGATCGGCATGCTGGGCTTTGCCGCTGCCAACCATCTCGCCACTGGCAAATTGCCGCCGCGCACCGGCAATGACCATCCGGTCGCTTCGCCCTATGGGATGTTCCGCACATCCGATGGCGAGATTGCCATCGCACCGCCGGGGGAAGCGATGTATCGGCGGCTGCTGAACGCGCTGGATGCGGAGGAACTGGCAGGGCGGCCGGAATTCGCCACCAATGCCGACCGCTTCGCCAACCGCGCCGCGATTAACGCGGAGATCGAGGCGCGGACGATGCGCCATACTACGGCGCATTGGATCGATGTGCTGAACGCGGGTGGCGTGCCCTGCGGGCCAGTGATGAACCTGGCCGAAGTGTTCGCCGATCCGCAGAATATTGCTCAGCCTGTCACGGCCGCGCTCGATCATCCCGGTTATGGAATGGTAGAGATGCTGACGACTCCGCTGCGCATCGATGGTGCCGTGCCACCGTTGCGGACACCCTCACCGGGTTTGGGCGAACATACCGACGAAGTGCTGGGCGCGCTAGGCATAGCCGGCGAGGAAATTGCTACGTTGCGAGCGCGCGGGGTGATTTGAGGCCGGGGATGATTGCACCGTGAAGACAAAGAGGTTGGATATTCCCATCCTTATCTTCACCGGAACGGCGCGGATTTTCCAAAACTAGGATGGTTCGGCTCAGGGTATCCTGGGTAAAAAAATTAATCCCCGGGATGCGATGGGCCAGGACAACGGGGCCGGCCCCCGGTCGGCTCGCCGATGGAATGGAAGTTCTTGCAGACAGCCCCAGGCGTTATCTCGTCCGAGGGTTTTAGCTATGGGCGGGAATGGTTTAAGCTCCGATGGCGTAAGTTTCCGTAGCCCGTCCACGCGGCACCACCATTATTAGCCTATTGTCGTCTCAGTGGGGGAGATTGCCGATGTTCGGTATAAGTGGGTCCAGGCTCCGGGGTCATTCCATGGAGGCCCAAGTCGCGGAATCGTGCCCCGGCCTATAGTTGCGGTTGGTCATGATCGGATTGCGGTTAATCAGTGGGCGGTTGAACATGGGGTGCGTCATGCTGCGTACTTCATGCTCGATGGTAAACAGCACCTTGGCTGTATCCAGGTCGATGATGTCCTTGAATCGGTATTGCCACTGATCGCTTTCTTCCGTGATCAGACCGCGTTCCTTCAGTTTACGATGCGGGCCCGAAAAATCCGCCAAGGTCACCTGGATATGGTGCCCGTCATATTCCGGCTGCGGCACTTTGCTTTCGCGGAAATGTAGCGACTGCCCATCGCCAGAACAGACGGACAGATATTTACCGCGAGTATCTTTTTCCAGCTTCGTGCGTGCGCCGAATAGCTCGTCATAAAAGCGCTTGCTCCC
>SHWN01000171.1 GCA_009693795.1 Acetobacteraceae bacterium | reverse complement strand
CCAGCCATTTCTGGACCGCCGTCGTGATAAATTCCGGGCCATCGTCAGACCTGGTGTTTGATGTTGGCCCGCGAGCGATGAACAGCTCCTCCAAGGCTACCAGAACACCCTCGTGACGGAACCGACGCGCAACGATGAGTGCCACACATTCACGGCTGCCCTCATCGATGATCGTCAGGATCCGGAACTTCCTACCGTCATGGGTGCGGCCCTCGACCAAGTCATAGGCCCAGACATGCCCCCTATACTCAGAAAGACAGACTCGTTGATAATATATATCAATCAATATGCTATATGATAAAAAGACAAACGTGTAATAAACCATATAATGAGCTAAAAATTACATAATGTAACTTTCTGAGGCTTGGGGCACTTTTGATGCGTCTGTCGATCATTTTACTTGGCGAAAGTTAGACGCTACGAACCGACATCGACGTAAAATCCTTGGGAATTCTATGCTACATCCGGTAGTCGAACTTCGATGGTACGAATTATTCGAGTTCAATTCCGGGAGTCGAACTGAATGACGCGAGCGGCCTACTAAGTGAAAACCATGGTCGTCGGTTCGGTAAAAGCGGCTCAGCGAGCACTGCTCCCTGGTGGGGGCTAGAGGGCAAAGCCCTCATTTTCTTCCCGCTCGCTCAGGCAAAGACCTGTGCGATCACCGCTGGATCGACGGCTGCCAGGCTGGTGGGGGTCCATTTCGGATTGCGATCACGGTCCACCAGGGCGGCGCGCACACCTTCGATGAAGTCGGGATGTTTGGTGATCACTCGGGTCATGCGCAGTTCCATGGCCAGCGCTTCGGCCAAGGTCATGGTGGCGCCGGCGCGGAGCGCGCGCAGGGTCCAGACGCAGGCAGAGGGGGAAACGCCGTTCAGCAATTTCAGGGCGCCGGAGGCCCAGTCGCTGGCTTCGGCGTGGAGGCGGGCGACGATGTCGGGCACCGAGTTTCCGGAGAAGCAGCGGTCGATGGCGTCGCGTTCGCCGGCTAAGGTGCCTGCTGGCAGCGCTTCGGCGAATGCTCCCAGCGCTCCGGCCCCATCGGCGGCAAGAGCAAGAGAAAGTTCGCCGATGCGCGCGCGGGGGACGTAATGGGTAGCGAAGCCGGCGCGCACGGAATCGGCGGCGCGCACACGCGCACCGGTTAGGCCGAGATAGGAACCCAGTTCACCCGGCAGGCGGGGCAGGAAGAAGGCGCCGCCGATATCGGGGAAGAAGCCGATGATGGTTTCTGGCATGGCGAACATCGCGTGCTCGCTGGCGACGCGATAAGGGCCGTAGATGGACACACCTATGCCGCCGCCCATGCAGACGCCATCAATCAGCGAGACATAGGGTTTCGGGTAGGCGGCGATCAGTTTGTTCAGCTCGTATTCCTCGGAGAAGAAGGCTTCGACCGCGTCGGTGCGATCGGCCATGGCGTCCTCGCGCAGGGCGACGATGTCGCCGCCGGCGCAGAAGGCGCGGTCTCCGGCGCCCTCCACAATGACGAGTTGTACGGCGGGATCGTCGCGCCATTGCAGCAGGATTTTGGTCATGGCGCGGATCATCGGCAGGTCGATGGCATTCAGTGATTTCGGCCGGTTCATCAGGATGCGGCCGGCACGGCCATTGCGGCTGGTGATCAGGCTGTCTTCGGTGGTCATCTTGGCCCCGCTGTTGGAATTTCCGGTCCCTTAGCGCGTGGGGGCGGGCAGGGCCAGGGGGCACACGCCTCTAGGGCGCTCTCGACACTGCCGCATTGGCATCGGATGATGGCGCCGCATACGGGAGGAACAAAAATGCGCGTTGCGATTATGGGCCAGCAGGATTTCGGCAAGGCGGCGCTGGACGCGTTCGTGGCTCGCGGCGACGATGTGGCAGCGGTGTTCTGCGCCCCGGAAAAGGGCCGGCCCGATCCGCTGCGGGTCGCCGCTGAGGCGCGCGGCATCGTGGTGCATCAATTCCCAAAACTCACCGATTCAGCGGCGCTGGAGGCGTTGCGCGCGGCCAATGTGCAGGTCGGCGTGATGGCCTATGTGACGCAATTCGTGCCACAGGATTTTTGCAATATTCCGACCTTTGGCACGATCCAGTTCCATCCCAGCCTTTTGCCCCTGCATCGCGGCGCATCGTCCATGGGCTGGTCGATTATTTGCGGGCGCACCAAGACCGGATTTTCGATTTTTCGTCCCACCGATGGGTTGGATGAGGGGCCCGTTATTTTGAAGCGCGTCGTGCGGATTGAGCCGGAGGACACGCTCGGAACGCTTTATTTCGGTAAAATTTTTCCAATGGGTGTGGCGGCTTTGGTGGAAGTCGCGGATATGGTGGTTGCCGGCAAGGCGCCTGCCTTGGCGCAGTACGAGCCCGATGCGGGTTATGAGGGGATTATTCGGGATGCGGAATCACGCATCAACTGGGCCAATCATGTCGATATTTCGTACAATCTGATCCGCGGCTGCGATCCGGCGCCGGGTGCGTGGAGCATGCATGATGGCAAGAAACTTTGGTTGTTCGACGCGAAAAAACGCATTGCGCGGACATTTTTTGAAGTTAAAGGCAGGAAGCTGGGAGAAGTGATCGCGGCGGGACCCGCCGGTCTGACCGTGCATGGGCAGGGTGGCTTTATAGATATTGCGCGAGTGCGCCCCGAAGGTGGACGCAAGATTGCGGCGGCGGAGTCAGGTATAACCGTGGGCACGATTTTGGGATAATCCGTGCAAATGTTGGCATCCGAACCGATCGCGCGGTTTCATCATGTGACAAAAACTTATGACGGCGTGATCGATGTGGTGCGCGATCTGAACATCGATGTTGCGCGCGGGGAATTTCTGACGCTGCTCGGTCCGTCCGGTTCCGGCAAAACCACCACCTTGATGATGCTGGCGGGGTTTCAGACGCCGAGTTCGGGAGAAATCCTGTTGCAGGGCGCACCCGTGCAGCACACGCCGCCGCACAAACGCGGATTGGGCGTGGTGTTTCAGTCCTATGCGCTATTTCCGCATATGAGCGTGGCGGAGAATGTGGCGTTTCCGCTCGCCATCCGTCGTGTTGGGCGGGCGGAGCGTGACGAGAAAGTGGCGCGAGCGCTGGCGTTGGTGCGATTGACGGGATTGGACGATCGTCGCCCGGCTCAGCTTTCCGGTGGCCAGCAGCAGCGCGTCGCCCTGGCGCGCGCGTTGGTGTTCGCGCCGGAGCTGGTGTTGCTCGATGAACCGCTGGGCGCTCTGGACCGCGCCCTGCGGGAGGAATTGCAGATGGAGATCCGCCATATTCATCGCGCACTCGGTGTGTCCATGCTGTACGTGACGCATGACCAGACCGAGGCGTTGGTGTTGTCGGACCGCATCGCCGTATTCCATCGCGGCGCGGTGCAGCAACTCGCGGCGCCGGAGACGCTGTACGAAGACCCAGCCAATGCCTTTGTCGCTTGCTTCATCGGCGACAATAACCGTCTGGCCGGGCGTATCGTCGGCATCGAGGACGGTCTGGCGCGGGTGAAATTACAGGCGGGGCCGGAGGTGGAGGCGCGCATTGCCGATGCGACGCGGGTTGGCGATCTTTGCATCGTGTCCATCCGTCCCGAACGGGTGGCTCTAGCGGCGGTTAGTGCGCAGGAAATGGGCGACAATGCGCTGTCGGTGGTAGTACTGGAGATCGTCTATCTCGGTGATCATTTGCGCCTGCGTCTGGCCTTGGGGCAGGAGACGGAGTTGATCGTCAAGCGCCCGGCGGCGGCGGGCCTGGGTGGTCTTGCCGTGGGGCAGCTAGCGGCCGTGGCATGGCAGGGGTTTCACGCGCGCGCTTTCCTGCCGGAAAACTAATACCGAGCGTTGCGAGCCCTGGGTTTGCGCGATAGAGTCTACCCGCGCGGCCCATCCGGAGTTTTGCCTGTCTTATGCCTTTTCGTTCCTTGATCGCGGCATTGTTGCTGCTGGCCTTTATGGCGCTGCCTGCGCGGGCCGGAGACCTATTTGTCGTGTTCCGCGATGCCAGCACCGAGGCCGCGCTGAGGAGCGTCTATGTGCGCCCCTTCACGGGCGCGACCGCCATTCCCGTGCGGGCCGAGCAAGTCTGGGATGGCCGCGTCGCGACCTTGCGCATACAGTTGAAAGCCAATGAAGCGGGCTGGGACGTGATCCTGACCACGGCGACCGCCTTGGCCATGGGCTGCGAGGAAGGGCTGCTGGAAAAGCTCGACTGGGCGGCGATCGGCGGCAAGGAGCATTATCTGCCGCAGGCGGTCAGTGATTGCGGCGTCGGGGCGTTCATCGCAGCGAATGTCTTGGCCTGGGATCGGGAAAAACTCCTCGCCACGCCGGGCTGGTCAGAGTTCTGGGACGTGACAAAAGTGCCGGGCAAGCGCGGCCTGGCGCGCAACGCGCGCGGCACACTGGAATTTGCCCTGCTGGCCGATGGCGCCGCGCCCGGCGATATTTACAAGCTGTTGCGCACCAATGATGGCGTTGAGCGTGCCTTCCGCCGGTTGGAGCAGCTGCGCCCGTTCATCGTCTGGTGGGAGACCGAGGCCGAGGCGGCGCGGCTTCTGGGCTCGGGCGAGGTGCTGATGACCAGCGCGCCCTATGCGCAGATTGCAGTGGAAAACCAGAGGAATGGGCAGAAATTTGGCGTGCAATGGGTGAACGGACTGGCGCGCATACAGCATTGGGCGATCGCCAAGGGCAGCCCCAATCTGCGTCCGGCGCAGCAATTCCTCTATTTCGCCGGCACTTCGGCAATCCAAGCGCGGCTGCCGGGCTATGGCGGGGTAGCCAGGGGTGTCGCCGATTTGCTTAGCCCGGAGGAGCAGGCAGTGCTGGTGAGCGCGCCCGCCAATCTCGCCACGCTGCTGGCGGTGGATGAAGGGTTCTGGCGCGAATATGGGGAAAAACTCGATCTGCGCTTCGTCACCTGGCTGGAGCGCTGAATGGCGTGCGCGCCGGCCGCGCCGCTTATACCAAATCTCTTTGATCGGAGCCTATATGCCTAATCACGCAGTCCTCTGGAGATGATTGTCCATGGCTGATCGATGAACTTGTTCCAAGCATGGCAGCAGTGATCGAGCTGGTTTTCGTAGGAAGCAAAGACTTGGTTGGA
>SHWN01000020.1 GCA_009693795.1 Acetobacteraceae bacterium | reverse complement strand
CGCCTTACTGGGGGCAATTGTACAGAAGGATTTTATGACCGCCATTTCGGGGGAAGATCCCACCATGTGGCGCGATCGGATTGGTATCTTTTCCCCAGGAACCGATATGGAAACCAATGCGGGCATGGAGGTATTAAACAGCTCACGTGATTTCGCCAAGGTACGCGCTGCCATCAAGGAAGCTGGTTATCAAGGTGAGAAAACCGTCTTACTGGCCCCAAATGACCCGCATTACCGCAAGGCCATGGCCGATGTCACTGGTGGGATGTTGCAGACACTTGGATTCAACCTCGACATTCAGTCTCTAGATTGGGGCACCGCGATTGTCAGGCGGGAAAGCAAAGAGCCGGTTGATAAGGGCGGCTGGAGCGCGCTGTGCACCACAGCCAATGGTCTCGACATGCAAACGCCTTCGCTCCATTTTTTGCGTACGACCGGCCAGAAGGCCTGGTTCGGCTGGACCGACAGTCCGCGGATCGAAGAATTACGTGCCGCCTGGGTCGATGCACCTGACCTCGCTTCACAAAAACAGATCGCTGCCGACATCCAGCGTCAATGCTGGATCGATGTCCCACATCTACCGCTTGGAATTTGGTATCAGCCGATGGCCTGGCAAAATTCAATCGCCGGTATTCCGGACGGATTTCCCTTATTCTGGGGCGCAAGACGGGTCTAAACCTGTCGGAGGTTATGTTTGCTACACGGCCCCAACAATGACAGCAGCCCGTGTAGGGATAAAGAGTGTAACGCCGCTTCTATGCGCCAGCGGCGTTTCGCGAACTCGACAAATAACCGGGCCGCATTGGGATGCGGTGCATCTTTGGTAATGGAGATGAGGCCAAGAACCTCACTGATCGGATCGAGCTTGATCCATTGGATCGGCGCACCCTGATTGGCGGAGATCGCGCCTCCACCATAGGCCGAACGATCTGATTGACGATTAATGTGCTGTATCAGATGACCTCACCCTCCCTCAGCGCGGCGGCAACCAGGGCGGGGCGGCCTCCGCTGCGCAGGCCGGCGGCGTGGCCAGAGACATCAGTGTCAAAGACATCAGCGGCAGAATAACGAAAAGCTATTTGCCGCCGCGCATGAAGATCTCCCAGAAACGATCACCATGAAGCATGGATGGTGTTGTTGCGCGAACGTTAGCAGTGTCCACGGCTACTTATTATCCTTAGCGCGATCCCGCCAGCGGCGTTTGCCAATGCGCGAAGCAAAGCCCCGTGCCCGTCAGCGCGGCACTGCGATAACCGGGCACATAGCTGATCCAGGCCAGCGCCATATCCTGCATGGCACCAGCCAGGCAAATCCAGTTGCGAATTTCCGAACTGCCCGATTGCAGCTTACGCAAGGGAATGCTCCCGATTGCCGCCAGATCATGGCGTTGAAAGGCGGCGACGATAGCGCGGTCGTGCGCCTCATCCACCACGAAATGGCTCAACCCACCGGATGCCAGAATGCCGACGCGCAGATCACCCGGAAATTCCGCCACCGCATTGCGCAATGCCGCGCCCAAGGCAAAGCAACGCCTCGGCGTTGGCTGATTGGGTGGATAATAGGCATTCAGGAATATCGGGATCACGGGCATCGCGTCGCCACCCAGCAGAACGCGGTGGACATAGGAATAGGCATGGCCTTCATATTTATCGGCCGGGGTGGCCTGCATGGTGGAAATATCGAACCCGGCTTCTCCCAAAGCGCCGACCAGATGCAGCGCAAGCGGCGCGTGGCATGGATAGAATCGATCCGCCTCGAGTTCCAGGAAATGCGCCCGCGCCCGCGCAAACCAGTCCGCGGCGGTGGGATCGGGTTGGCGTGCATTGCGGATACTCTCACCATGCCAGATGCCAATGGCGGGCATATTGGTATGATCGAATAGCTCCTGCTGATCATCGCCGATAATGATCAGCGCATCCAGCCGGGCCGCGATGATATCGCCGCGCAGGCGTGCCATGGCCGCGCGTGTCTCGGCATGGCGGGTCGCCAGTTTTTCCGGTGCTATCCGCACCAAGGCATCGGGTGGCGCGGCGGCGAGTAACGCATCGAAGCTGGCCGGATTGCCATCCAGATCAATATGCGGGCGCGTGCGATCGCGCGGGCCAAAATGATGTTCCCAATCCTCCAACGCGGCGGTCAGCATGGGGCTGTGCGAACTGCCGAACCCGGCGACGAGACGTGTCATGCGCTTGGCTCCGTCATGGTGTCAGACAATGCCGCGCGCGCGCAGATCGGCGATGGCGGCAGCGCTATAACCCAAGTCGGCCAAAATACTGTCCGTATGCTGGCCGAGATCCGGTGTGGCACCTAATGTTTCGGGCTGTGGATTATCGGTCAGGTTAATCGGCTGACCGACCACGCGAATATCGCCCAGCACCGGGTGTTGCACGGCACGCGCGATCCCCAGATGCTGGGTCTGCGGTTCAGCAAACACGCCGGCGATGTCGTTAATCGGCCCGCACGGTACACCGGCCTTGTTAATCGTTTCCAACCAATGCGCGCTGGGTTTTTGCTGCGTAAAGGTGCCGATGCGTTCGTTCAATGTTTTGCGATTTTTCGAGCGCAGCGCGCCATTGGCGTAATCGGGGTCGGATAAGGCCGCGTCCCAGCCAATCGCCTTGCAAAACCGCTCCCACAACCCCTGGCCGGATGCGGCAATGTTGATATGGCCATCCGCGGTTGGGAAGACGCCGGTGGGAATGCCGGTCGGATGATCGTTGCCAGCCTGGCCTGGCACTTCATGCGCGATCAACCAGCGCGATGCCTGGAAATCCAACATAAAAATCTGTGCTTCCAGCAACGATGTATGCACCCATTGGCCTTTACCCGTTTGTGCACGCTGCATCAGCGCCAACAGAATGGCCTGCGACAGAAAAATCCCCGCTGTGAGATCCGCGATCGGAATGCCGACCCGCACTGGCCCCTGGCCGGGCAAGCCGGTGATGGACATCAGCCCGCCCATGCCTTGCGCGATCTGGTCCACACCCGGGCGCGTGGCATCCGGTCCACTCTGACCAAAGCCGGAAATGCTACCATAGACGACACGTGGATTAACCGCAGCGATGGTGTCGTAATCCACTTTCAGCCGGTATTTTACATCTGACCGATAATTCTCCACTACCACATCGGCCTTTTCCGCGAGCCGCATGAAAATGGCGTGCGCTTCCGGGGTTTTTAGGTTCAGCGTCATACCGCGCTTATTGCGATGCAGATTCTGGAAATCGAAGCCATGACGGTTGCCACCGACGACATCGCCTTTAGCCTCGCCCGGCGGTTCAATTTTGATCACGTCCGCACCCCAATCGGCCAGTTGGCGCACCGCCGTGGGGCCGGCACGATGCGCTGTCAGGTCCAGCACCGAAAGTCCGTGCAACGGAAGTTGGCTCATCGTCTGATCCCCTGCCTGCCCTGCAACCCGCCGCCCAGCTGTGAAACCATGTCACACCCAAGGCGGTAAAGACAATTTCCCCATGCCGGGACCATCCATCTTGTCAGCCTCCGGGAAACCCCTCACCGTCCGCCCGGTCATCGCGCAGCATGCGCAGAGAAGGAACATCAGGCTATGACCCAAAAAATCCGCGTCGGGATGGTCGGCATCACGCCGAACCGGGGGTTTTCCTCCATCGCCCATATGCCGGCCTTGCTGGCATTGCCGGATTTTGAGGTGGTCGCCGTTTGCACCACGCGTCAGGAATCGGCCGATGCGGCGGCGAAGCATTACGGCGTGCCCCTCGCCTTTGCCGATCCGATCAAGCTGGCACAGCACCCGGATGTCGACATGGTTACGGTCTGCGTCAGCGTGCCGGGCCATTTAGACCCGGTAATGGCGGCCATCGATGCGGGCAAGCATGTCTATTGCGAGTGGCCACTCGGGCGTAACACCGCGGAAGCCACGCGCATGTATGAAGCGGCCGAGCTTAAAGGCGTGCGTCATGCGGTGGGTCTACAAGGGCGTGTTTCGCCGGCCATCAATTTTATCCGGGACCTGATCGCCGATGGCTATGTCGGCAAGCCTCTGGCCGTAACCTGGTTCGTCAATGCCGCCAATTGGGGTGCCACGATCGACCGTACCTACCAGACGGTTTTTGCCAATGGCGCAAACCTGCTGACCATTCCTGGTGGGCATAATCTGGACGCGCTCTGTTACTGCCTGGGTGAATTCCGCGAGCTCTCTGCCCTTGCGGTGCGCCAGCGCGATCATATTACTTTAGAGGGCACCGGCGAACTGGTCCCCATGGATGTGCCGGACCAACTCGTCGTCGCAGGCATCGTGGGCGATGGCGTGGTGGTCTCCGCGCAAGTACGCGGCGGCATGACGCGCGGCAATGAATTCCTCTGCGAAATCCACGGCACGGAGGGCGATCTCACCCTGTCTGCGACCATGCGCACATCAACACAACGTCAAGAACTCACTATACAAGGTGCGCAAAAGCCAGGAACGCCGCTCGCCGATTTGCCGATCCCGGATAAATATCGCTGGGTCCCCGCCGGCACACCGACGGGCTCGCCCTATAACGTGGCGCAGCTTTACGCGAAATTCGCGGTGGCGATTCGGGAAAGCAAGCCCATGCATCCGGGCTTCGATGACGCCATTGCCCGCCACAAAATGTTGGACATGATCATGCAAGCCTCGAGCACCGGGCAAAAACAGGTGCGATAAAGACATCATTCAAACGATTGCGCATGAAAGGCGAGTGCCATGCTAAGCTATGTCTATGCCGGCGTTTCCGCCCGCACCGGCGGCAATATCAGCGGTATTTTTCGGCGCGCTGTGGAAAGTGACTCCTGGCAAGCCACTGGCCTGCCGGATGACACGCATGTCCACGCCATCACTGTGCATCCCGGTGATCCATCCATTGTCTATGCGGCGACCAGCAAGGGCCTTTATCGCAGTCGCGATCAGGGTGAAGGCTGGACCTGCCTTGTGACACCGGCACCAGGCGAGCAAATGTGGTCGGTGTTGATTCATCCCGCCAATCACCGCACCATCTTAACCGGCTGTGCGCCGCTTGGCCTGTATCGCAGCGAGGATGACGGGGAGACATGGCGGCGCATGCCACGCCCCGCCATCCGTGAGCGCCTGGTCGGTGCCTTTCCATCGCGCATCATGCGCATGAGCATTGCGCCATCACGCCCCGATGAGATCTGGGCTGCCATGGAAGTCAATGGTGCGATGTACAGCCCGGATGGCGGGGAAAGCTGGCAGGATTGCAGCGATGCGCTTGTCAACCTCTCGCTTCAACCGCATCTGCAAAGTGCGATCCTCACCAAGGACGTTGCCGAGGGCATGTTGGATGTGCATGCCGTCTGCGTCTCCCCCGCCGCGGCCGGGACGGCCTTTCTAGCATTGCGCATGGGACTGTTTTGCAGCGACGATGGCGGCACTAGCTGGACCGATCTGGGCATCGGCCAATATGCCGCGCATCTGCGCTACGGCCGCGATATCGTTGTCGCGCCATGGAGTGCAAACACACTCTACGCCTGCGTCGCCGATGCCGCGCGTGGTCAGGCAGGGCGCCTGTACCGCAGCCAGGATCGGGGCCGGAACTGGGTCCAACTCGATCGTGATATCACGGTCCGCAGCACCATGATGGCGGTAGCCCTGCATCTGCACGATGCAGCGCAGGCCCATTGCGTCACCCGGCTCGGGCAGAGTTTCAGCACGCGCAATGGCGGACAAACCTGGCATCCATATGACTTACCGGCCGGCGCCGGGACAGCTGTCGCGTTGGCATGCGGCTGATCGAACAGGGGAACGCATGATGGTAAAAAAATTCCAGTTCGGGTTGGTGGTGCGCGGCCAGGCGGAGCACGGTGAGGATATTTCCCGTCGCTTTCAGGAAACCCTCACCTTTGTGCGACTGGCGGACCAGCTCGGCTTTGATTCCGTGACGAAGACGGCGCATTACAGCGCCTATCCATACCAGATGCTGCAACTCGTCCCGATGCTGGCGCGCTTTGCGGCAGAAGCGCCCCGTATGCGGTTGAATGCCGGCGTGCTGTTATTGCCGCTCTTGTCACCGCTACATGTCGCCGAAGAATTTGCCACCTTGGATGTGATCACCGGCGGTAAGATTATCCTCGGTGTCGGCCTCGGCTATCGGGACGTGGAGTTCAAGGCATTCGGCGTACCGCGCGCACAGCGCGTGCGCCGTTTCGAAGCCAATCTCGAGGCGATCAAGCGGTTATGGACGGAAGAAAAAGTCCAAATGAAAGCCTCGCACTTCGAACTCGATGATGCCTCCTGCCTGCCAAAGCCATTGCAACGCCCGCATCCGCCGATCTGGATTGGTGCCAATGCGGACGCGGCGGTGGAACGCGCCGCCCGGCTGGGGGATTGCTGGTATATCGGCCCCGCGATTGAAATTGCGGCGCTCGGACGACAGATGGATCTTTATCGCCGTGCGCTCGATCAGGCGGGAAAACCCTTTCCGGCCGAATTACCGATGCGTCGTGAGGTCTTTGTCGCCCGAACACGGGCCGAGGCAATCCGTCTTTGCGCGCCCTATCTGGGTGCTAAATACAAGGCCTATCATTCATGGGGGCAGGAACTTCCCGATGATGACAGCGGATTCGACCAGGAATTTGAAAGCCTAATTGGCGATCGGTTTTTGATTGGCTCGCCGGACGAAGTCGCCGAGCAAATTCTGACGATACACCGCCAACTGGGTGTCAATCATCTGGTGATGAGTACGGAATGGGCCGGCATGCCCGAAAGCCTCGCGACCGAGACGATTGAGATGATCGCCAAGGAGCTGTTTCCCCGGGTCCGGCAGGGTTTGTAACCGCGCAGCTTATCACGCCAGGCGGTGGCGCGCGCGATAGGGCAGTTGGGCCCTGATATCGTCAGCGGACATGGGGCAGGCACATGTTTTAACTGTATTTATTATGCATTCTGATGCTGGTCTGGACGATTTAAAAGATTGTTATTTTTAAGATCTAAGTTTCAATGACTTAGAGGACTGGTTCATCTTTGTTACATTTTATGATGTTGGGTATCGCACAGCCTTTAAGCATCTCGCCAAGCCCGTTGGCTTCAATCAGGTGGCGGAATTTACAAATCGTCGTCTCATCGGACGCCGGCTCACGGCCCAGGTCAATATCCACGAAGCTACGCATCACCGCGCTGTCATACAACACATCATCGCAACCATTGAGGAGGCCCAGGACTTCGCCATACAATGGCTCTGGACTTACAACAACGACCGCCCGAACATGGGCATCGGCGGCATCACACCCGCACAGAAACTGAAAATGGCCGCGTGAATTCTACAACCGAGCACCGTTAGAAATGGGGGGATTACCGGCAGCTTGCCCTATTGCGGTTAGACCAGTTCATGGGGGGCAGGCCACTGGGGATACTCGGCCCGCGTTGGGGTAGCGTGGTCAGGCCTGGAAGCAGGATTCAATCCAGGCGCCGGCCGAAAGCAGCATTGTATCGCGGCCCGGTGCTGCGATCAGTTGCAGTCCAACGGGCAACGCGCCGGCCGGCACCGGCAGGGGCAGGCTGAGCGCGGGGCAACCGGCGAAATTGGCCAGCGCCGTGAGGTCCGCCTGGTTCAGCGGCACAGGGGCATCGAACGAAAAGGCCCGCTGCGGCGCGGTGAGTGTCAGCACGACATCGCACGCGTCGAACACACCCAGGAACGCGGTGCTGATGGCGGCGAGCTTGCGCCGTTCCGCCTGATAGCGTTCCGGGGCCACACGCATGCCATAGTCCAGCATCACCCGGAACAAGGGGGAGAAAGCGTGTGGCGTGGTTTGCAGCAAGCGCGCATGCACCTGTGCGGCATCGACCTCTGAGACAATGAAGCCCGCGCGACGCGCCTGCCCGGGATCGTATCCGGGCACGTACAAGCATGGCGCTGCTACGCCGAGAGTGGCGAGGACGCCAAGCCCGGCATCGAGCGCCGCCAGGCATTCCGCCTCGGTCGCCACCTGCCTGGCATTCGCCAGCCGCGCGAAGCGCAAGGTCGCCGGGGCAAATGCATCCAGCGGTTCTCCAAGCAGGAAGGCGATATCGCCAACGCTGCGCGCCAACGGCCCGATCGTATCCAGCCCGAAGGCAAGCGGCATCACGCCGTCTACCGGCCAGTAACCGCGCGACGGCTTGAAGCCGACGATGCCGCAATAGGCGGCGGGCAGGCGCACCGATCCCATCGTGTCCGTGCCGAGCGAGACGGGGCATAGCCCAGCCGCCACGGCAACGGCAGAACCACCGCTGCTGCCGCCCGGCGTGAAACCGGGGAAATCCGGATGCTCACAACGACCGTAGTGCGGATTGTCGTTCGTGGCCCCCAGCGCCGCCTCGTGCATGTTGAGCTTCCCGAGGTTCACCATCCCCGCATCGCGCAACCGGCGTATCACAGGGGCATCCGCCGCTGGCATCCAGCTCGCGCCCAGCCCGTTGGTGGTCGGCATGCCGAACACGTCCATATTGTCCTTGATCGCGATCGGCACGCCGTCCAGCGCGGAAAGCGGCCTGCCCGCGGCGCGGCGCTCGTCGCTTGCCTGCGCCGCGGCACGCGCAGTATCGGCCGCGACATGGATGAAAGCGTTCAACGCGCGTCCGCGCCCATTGCCAATCCGTTCCAGGCATATGTTTGCCAGGGACAGCGCGGAGACGCCGCCCGCAGCCAATGCCGCGGCCCCGGCGCGCACGCCCAGATCGACCATGTCGCTCATCGTTCGTCGATCAGCCGGATCGGCTTCTGCCGGGCGTCGATCTGGCTGAGCGCGGCAGTGCCGCCCGCCTCGGTCAGTTCCACCACCATCGCGACGCCCAGGCGCTGGCGCAGCACATCGCGCACGTGCTGTCCCAACGCCGCCTTGTCAGCAACGGCGGGCGCGCTGGCTTCCGCCATCACAATCAGCTCCTCCTGCCCCGCGCGGCGCACCAGGCGGCAGACATACTCCCCGTTCAAGCCCATGATTTCGTTTAGGATCGCCCCAATGCCGGTGGGATAGACATTGATGCCACGGAGCTTCACCATGTTATCGCTACGGCCCTGGAATCCGGCCAGCCGGCGGAACCCAATGCCGATGCCACCCCGACCGGGCAGAATGGAAGACACGTCGTTGGTATTGAACCGGATCACCGGATAGATTGTGTTCTTGAACAGCACGGTGACGCAGATATTGCCGCGTTCCCCGGTATCCACGGGCGTCAGCCGGTCGGGGTCCAGTATCTCCACCAAGTGTGCGTCTTCCCAGATATACAGCCCGTCATGATCTGGCCCCTCCGCGGCGATGATGCCGGTGTCGCCGACCCCGTACCAGTCATACACCGCCGCCCCCGGCCAGGCCTTTGCCATCGCCTCATGCCCATCGGCTCCTAAATGTCCGGAGATCATGCGGATCGGGATGTCGCGTCCCGGCTTCAATCCCGCCTCGCGCGCCACGGCCGCCAATTTCAGAATATAGTCAGCGAAACCAACAATCGCCGTGGCGCCGAAGCGCCGCATCAGCGCTACCTGCTGCTCGGATCGCGTCTCCAGCCCCGTCCCTGCTGGCAGGAACAGGGAGCCGACAAAACGTGCTACCGCCTCGCGGATGTAATGCCCGCCATTCACCATGCCGAAGCCATAGGTGGAATGCACCACGTCGCGCGCTGTCATTCCCTGTAACAGATAGGCCCGCGCCAGCAGCGCGTTCTGCACTTCCCTGTCCCAGGCGCCGAAGAATAACGGCTGCGGCGTGCCCGTGGTGCCGCTCGTGGTGTGCAGCACCACGCTGCGCCGCCCCTCCGCCCCGTCCATGCCGTGGAAATCGCCGAAGGGCGGGTACGCCTCCACGCTCGCCATCAGGTCGGACTTGGAAAAGCTCGGTAGCTTAGCGAGATCGTCGATGCCCTTGATGTCGCCCGGCTCAAGTCCCGCGGCGCCCCACAGCCGCCGATAGAACGGGATCTCCCAGCCCCGCCGCATCAGAGCGGCGAACCGGCCTTCCTGCACCGCCCGCAGCGCCTCCACCCCAAGCCGCGCTGTCCCCTGCAGGAAGGCATCGCCGATCGGATAGGCGGCCAGTACGCGCGCCGGGTCCGCTTCCTGAAAATATGCCGCCATGCGTCCGATCCCTTCAGGCCGGAACCAGCAGGTCGCCAATCCGGCGAATGTCGTTCACCTGCTCGATCCCGTCGAGCATCTCGATCAGGCGGTCCGCATTCTCTCCAGGCAACGGGGTGCGGCATGATGCGAAGTTGCGCCGGAATTTTCCCAGATGCGCCTCCTTGCTCATTGGCTTCGCGGGGTTGCCATAAACCGTGCCGATTGTGCGGCGCAGCTCCCTTCCATCCTTCAGGATCACCATCACCGCCACCGGTGTCAGCGCGTTGGGATCCGGGTTGTCATCCACCGCGGCGACAATCCGTCGCCCTAAGTCGAGCGTCTCGGGATCATGCCGGCGCGCGTCGCTGAAATCGTCGATACCCACGGTGCCTCGCAGCAGCGCGCAGGCGGAAACATAGGCCCCGCATAGCCGCGCGTAGTTCACTGTCATGCCGTCCGTCACGGGCCTGCCCACCAGATGATGCGTTAGTTTGGGTATCCGTGCTTCGGCGCTGGCCACATCGGTGGCCTTGAACCCATGCTCTGCCTGCAATTCCATGAAACCATCCAGCATGCCATGCGTTGCACGCCCGCTGGGGAAGGGCTTGTGCGCCACTTCCGTGATGCGCCAGACCCGGCCAATATCGCCGCGCACACGTGCGATATCACCCGCGCCCTCGATCATGCCGAAATATCCAAACGGCCCTTGCAGCACGTTCGCAATGCTAGGCAGGCCGCGCGCCGTCAGATCGGCGGCAATCACTGCGTTGCGCGCGTTGAAGCCGATCTGCAGGCCCAGCAATAGGGAGCCTTCCGTGTGCGGCTGCATGGTGCCGCACAACTGGCCATAGACATGGCCGAACAGCGAAGTCTGCCGATCCGCGTCAAAGCCCAACACGGTGCCAAGTGCCGCGGCGGCAGCGAAAATGCCGGCCGTTGCCGGGCGGAAGAAGCGCAACCCCGTGGTGCTCGCCACGCCCAGGTGGCAGGCCACATCCACGCCCAGCACCACAGCACGCACCAGCTCGCACCCGCTAACTCCGCCCACCCTGTCGGCATGTGCCATCACGGCCGCCAGGCATACGGTCACGGGGTGCAGTACGGCGACCTCATGCACGCAGTCGAATTCGGAATTGTGGATCTGGTAGCCGTTCACCATCGCCGCACCTGGCGCGGACAGTTTTCTCCGATGCCCCCAGCAGCGCGCCAGCCCATCGCCGAGCATGGCCGATGAGGACGCAATCAGTTCCGCCACGCATGGCCCGTTGGTGCCGGCCAGCCCCACGCCCAGCGTATCCAGGATGAAGATGCGGGCGGCGTGCACCGCCTCCTCCGGCAAATCCTCAAACCGCGTGCGGCTGCAATGTTCGGCGAACAGGCGGATCGGGTCGCTCATTGGCACCTTCATTCGTCACGGCCCAGGCATTCGTAACGGCCCAGGCCAGGGATGGGTCGCTTCCCAGTGGCGGGCGATTTGCAGCCGCGTGGTGACCCACACATCGGCGTGGCGTGCGACGTGGTCCAGGAACTTCTCGAAATAGCCAATACGCCCCGGCCGGCCGATGATCCGTAGATGCACGCCCAGCGACATCATTCTCGGCGCTTGCGCACCCTCAAGCAACAGACAGTCGAAACTGTCGATCGCGTATTGCAGCCAATCCGACGGCATGAAGCCGGGCGCCGTCCACATCTTCATATCGTTGCTGTCGATGGCATAGGGCAGGATGAGGATCGGCTTGCCATTGACCGTATCCCAGAAGGGCACGTCGTCCGAATAGTCGTCCATGTGATAGGTGAAGCCCTCCTCCACCAACAACCGACGGGTGTTGTCGGTTAATAGGTAGCGGGAAAGCCAGCCATGCGGGCGTTGGCCGGTGGTCTGGCTGATGGATGCCACGGCTTTGCGGATGAAGTCGCGCTCTGCCGCCTCGTCCATCTGGAATTGATGCACCCAGCGCCAGCCATGCGCGCACACCTCATGCCCGCCGGCGACAATGCGCTGGGCTAGGTCCGGCGCGCGTTCCAGGCTCACCGCCGCGGCAGTGAATGTCGCGGTCAGGCCCCGCTCCTCCAGCAGCTTCATCACGCGCGGCGCGCCGGCCTTGATACCGTATGCGTAATTACTTTCGTTACCGTAATTGCGCAGCGCCTTCTTCAATGTCACGCCCAACTCGTCCACCGGCTCCGGCCCGCGATCGCCATGTGCGATGGAAAGCTCCGATCCCTCCTCGACGTTGATGACAAGCGACAACGCCAGGGACGCGCCATTCGGCCACGTCATCTCATTAATGCCGTCGCGGTCACCGCGATCTCAACGCGCCAGGCAGGGTTCGCCAGCCCGGCGATGACGCAGGCACGCGATGGCGCGCAACCGGGTGCCAGCCACGCATCCCACACCACGTTCATCGCGGCGAAATCGGCGACGGCGGGCAGATAGATCGTGGCACTCATCAGCTTCATCTTGTCGCTGCCGGCACGGCGCAATAGATCTTCGATTTTGGCTAGTACCTGCTGCGTCTGCCCGGTAATGTCCTGGGTGGCATCATCGGGTACCACGCCGGCGGTGAAGACGAAGCCGTTGGCAACCGTGGCTTGCGAGAGCCTTGCGTTCGTATCCAGCCGCTGAATTGTCATAGCACATCCTCCTATGTTGGCCGGATTTCAACCGGGTTGGTCGGACCTGTCCAGGCCTGGACACGGTGGCCCCAATCAGGGTGGGCTCAAATCTAGCATCACGGTCACCAAATTCCTGGCGCCAGCGAATGCCCACAACTGGAATGGATCACCCGGTACTAGATCTAACGGCCATCCTTGGCTGAAGTGTGGGAGGCCGCACTCGCACAAATCGACGAAGAACTCTGGATACGCCTGAGCACCACCTATCACCTGCTAACACCGCGTTTCATGGCCGTCCAGGAATGGAAGAAACCATCGCGGCACCAAACCGCTTCACAGGGAAGTCGAGCGCGCGTGGGGTGGTAAACGGTTTTAAAAACCAGCACCTGGCCTCGTCAGGTAATCCGCTTCCACAACTGTACTAACACGCCCCAAAGCGGCATTGCGGTGTGGAAAACGGCCGAAGCGGTGAATCACGTCACGATGACGGTGAACAAAATCCAAAGTGCGCGCTGGATTGCTCAGGCCCGGATCTTCACAAAGGGCTGTGAACAAGCGTACCGACAGATCCTGATCATCGATGTTTTCCGCATGCTCGAACGGGAGGTAGATGAAACCTCGCTGCGCGGGAAGAAGCTGCCGATCGATCTCATTCGCTAGGGCAATCCGCGCGACGGTACGGGCTTTGCCGTCCGATGCAAAGGCCTCCGCCCGACCACGGTGGATATTGCGTGGCATCTGATCAAGCAAAAGGATCAATGCCAAGGCGCCGTCCGTCGCCTCCAGCCAATGATCCAGCCTTCCCTCGCGTGCTGGTTTCAACAACTCTGCACATAAGATCCGACACCGCGAATCAAAACTGGGATCAACCTGAAACCAGATTTCCCGTTTGGAATTCGGCCCATCGGAGAACCAGAAAGTCAGAATGTCATGTGCTGTTGTCAATCCAATGCCTCCGCCAAAACCCGCACCGAATGGATCGCCTTTTGATCCAACAGATCACGGATTTGATGTCGGCAGGACGTGCCATCAGCAACTATGATATCCTGCTCCGCCGCCTTTCGCAGCGCGGGCAACAGGCCGGCCTCCGCCATCGCCCGGGACGCATCCTGCGTCTCGCATTGATAACCAAAGGCACCCGCCATACCACAACAGCTGGACGTAATCGGCTGCACATCCAGGCCGGGAATGCGTTGCAAAGCGGTCAGGGCATCGGGAAACGCACCAAACGATTTTTGGTGGCAATGGCCGTGCACATAGGCAGTCATTGGCCGCGCATTGAGTTTGAGATCTGGCTTCTCACGCGCGAGGAATTCACTGAGCAGCATGGCGCGGCCCGCCAATTGCCGGCTGGCGGAACCGGGCAGGACGGATAAAAATTCATCTCGCAATGTCAGCAAGCAGGAAGGCTCCAAACCGATCACGGGGATGTCACCCTGCAAGGCCGCCAGAGTGCGCTGCATTTCCACCCGCGCCCGGTCCACCATCCCAACGGCCAGATATGTGCGGCCGCAGCAAAGTGGCCTACCCTGGGAAACTGGCATGCGTATCTTATAACCAGCGGCGGTCAGTACCTTGATCGCGGCGCGTAGATTTTCCGGCTCGAAATAACGGTTGAACGTGTCGGCGAATAAAAATAACTCCTTCCGGGTGGTCTCTGGACCAGCCACGTCGGCTTCAGTGTCCTTAAACCAATCGCGACGAAAGGCCGGCAAGGCGCGCGCTGCGGCAAAGCCGGTCAAACGCTCACCAAGACGGCGCAGCAAGGGGATACGATTGCGGAGATTGACCAGGAGCGCGAAAGAGGCGGCCAAGGCGGCATAGCGCGGCAGTTCCGCCACCAGCCGGTCACGCAATTTTATTCCTTTCGCGGCAACGCGCGCGGCGGTCACCTCGATTTTCATCTTTGCCATGTCAACGCCTGTCGGGCATTCGCGCCGGCAGGCTTTGCAACTGACACAGAGCGCCATCGCATCCGCCATCTGATCAGACGCCATCGCATCCGGGCCCAACTGACCGGTCAATGCCAGCCGCAAACTATTGGCGCGCCCGCGTGTCACATGTTGTTCATCACGCGTGACCCGAAAGGATGGACACATCGCTGACGCATCGAAGGCCCGGCAGGTGCCATTATTGTTGCACATCTCCACCGCCCCCAGCAGACCGCCGAGCGGACCGGGATAATCGGACCAGTCCAGGCGCGGGGTAAAATCCGTAACGGCGGCGTAATCCGGCTTGTAGCGAAACAGCGACCGATCATCCATGCGCGGCGGGCGTACTACTCGGCCAGGATTAAACATGCCAGTGGGATCGAACGCATCTTTTACCACCTCAAATGCGCGCGCGATCCGCGATCCGAACATTGTCTCGTTGAACTCGCTGCGCACGATACCATCGCCATGCTCACCGGAATGCGAACCTTTGTACTCGTGCACGAGCGCGAAACACTCCTCTGCGACAGCGCGCATCTTCGCCACATCGGCGCCGTCCTTCATGCTCAGAACGGGGCGGACATGCAGGCAGCCGACGGAGGCATGTGCGTACCAGGTGCCTTTGGTATCGTGTTTGGAAAACACCTCATTCAGCCGCTCGGTGTAATCAGCAAGATCCGTTAGATCGACGGCGCAATCCTCGATAAAGGAAACTGGTTTCCCGTCGCCCTTCATCGACATCATGATATTCAGCCCGGCCTCCCGCACCGCGGCGATCCGCGCCTGGAATTTTTCGTCCGTGGCCCGCACGATTTTCTTGCCATGGCCGAGATCGCCCATCAGCTCTTCAAGTTCAGCAATCTTGGCCAGCAACGGTGCGTCTTCATGGCCGTGGAATTCCACCAGCAGTAGAGAATTAGGCTCTCCAATCAACATGTCATCGATCGTGGCGCGGTAAATTTCTATGCCGCGCCCGAGATCGATCATGGTGCGGTCCACCAGCTCCACCGCTTCCGGGTCCAGTTGCACGATGTGCTGCGCAGCCTCCATTGCAGCTCGGAAATTCGAAAATTGACAAATCCCGATAACTTTACGTGGCTTAATCGGATGCAAAATTAATTCCAGCGCGGCCGAAAATGCCAAGGTTCCTTCGGACCCCACCAGCAACCGAGCCAGATTGTCCCGCGCTTGCGCGCGTGCCGCCGGGGTCAAACTGTCGATGTTATAACCACCAACACGGCGTAATTGCGTGGGAAAGCGCGCGGCGATTTCGTCGGCCTCGTTCATTCCCAACACACGCAGACGCTGAATCAAATCGGAAATATGGACTGGAACGTCTGCGTCCAAATTGTCGGGTGTCACGCCAAAGCGATGGCGCGATCCGTCGGCCAACAGCGCATCGATGGCGGACACATTGTCGGCCATCAAACCGTAACGGATGGATTTGGAGCCGCAGGAATTATTCCCCGCCATGCCGCCAATCGTACACCGCGCATGCGTGGAAGGGTCGACCGGAAAGAACAATTTTGTCGGCCGTAATTCCATGTTCAGTTGCGCCAGCACCAGCCCCGGTTCCACCCAGGCGCGGCGGGCATCTGTATCCACGGACAGCACTCGGCGCAGATACTTGGAACAATCAATGATAAGCGCCCGGTTGACGGTCTGCCCACATTGGCTGGTGCCGCCGCCGCGCGGCAGCACCGGGATGCCAGCCTCGCGCGCGATGGCCAGGGTGGCCGCTACATCGTCCATGCTTTTCGGCACCACCACCCCGATCGGGTCCATCTGGTAGATCGAGGCGTCGGTCGCGTAGCGGCCCCGGCTAGCGGCGTCGAACAGAACTTCCCCGGCAATTTCCCGGCGCAAACGGGTCGCGAGACGGCTATCGCCAGGGCCTGGCGGGGACGTCATGGGCAACGGGGCGTTCATGCTATCATCTCTCATGCCGATGGGGCGGGGCTCCCCCTTGCTTAGCCCCTCTGGTCAGGTCGGGCCAACTTGGTTACAGACCCCGCCACCATTGCTTGTCCAGCCTTGAAGGAAGAAGAAATCCATGGCGTATTATCAGTCCCGTCCGGTGGCGGGGCGACATTTCCTGCAAATCCCCGGGCCCTCCAACGTGCCGGATCGGGTGCTGCGGGCGATTGGCAACGCCTCCATGGATCATCGTGGGGAAGATTTCGGCAAGCTGGGCACGGAAATCCTCACCAGCCTGCCAAAAATCTTCAAGACGGTGGGGCCAGTACTGATTTTTCCGTCCTCCGGCACCGGAGCGTGGGAGGCGGCGCTGGCCAATACCCTTTCGCCCGGCGATGCAGTACTGATGGCTCGCACTGGCCAGTTCGCCATGCTGTGGGAGGATATGGCCCGTCGGCTCGGCCTGCAGCCCGTCATGATGGACACGGATTGGCGCCACGGCGCCGATCCAAATGCCATCGCCGCTGAGTTGGAAAAAGACAAGGCCCACAAGATCAAGGCCGTTTGCGTGGTGCATTGCGAGACCTCCACCGGCTGCATCACCCGTATCCAGGATGTGCGCGCGGTGATGGATGCGGCCAAGCACCCGGCGTTGCTGGTTGTCGATGCCATTTCGTCCCTGGCCGCAATGGATTACCGCCATGACAATTGGCGCGTGGACGTGACAGTTTCAGGCTCGCAGAAAGCGATGATGCTGCCGCCCGGCCTGTCCTTCAACGCGGTGTCGGAAAAGGCTCTGGCAGCCTCCAAGACGGCCCGCTTGCCGCGTGCCTATTTCGACTGGCAGGCAATGCTGGAAATCAATCGGACCGGATATTTCCCCTATACGCCAGCGATTGGGCTACTTTATGGCCTCAACGAAGCAATTAAGATGCTGCTGGAAGAAGGCCTCGACAATGTTTTTGCGCGCCATGATCGCTTCGGCGAGGCCTGCCGCCGCGCCGCGAGTGTGTGGGGGCTCGAAAATAACTGCCTGGACCCGCGCGAATTTTCTGCCTCTGTCACCACGCTCCGCACGCCGGATGGCCATAGTGCCAATAATCTGCGCGCGGTGATCGCGGAGAAATTTAACATGAGCCTCGGCACCGGCCTCGGTGTCATTAACGACAAGGCCTTCCGCATCGGGCATCTTGGCGATCTAAACGATCTTACACTTGTTGGCACCCTGGGTGGGGTGGAAATGGGGATGGCGGTTGCGGGCATGCCGCACAAGGCCGGCGGCGTCCAGGCGGCTTTGGAGTATCTGGCCGGGAACGCCCGCGCGGCGGCGTGATCGGCAGGAAGGTTGGGGGCCTTGCCCCCACTAACTCCCACCGAGGAAGCAATGCTCGCTGGCCTCCCATCCGTTGGTTCTCATGGAGAAGGGGCGTAGCCCCTTAGTGGGGTTCGGGGCAGAGCCCCGACCTTTAACCCGACCTTTAATCTGACCGCGCTCCGCCGGCATCAGCCGCGGTTTTCGAAGAATTCCTTCACCTTAGCGAAGAAGCCTTCGCTTTCCGGATTATTTTTGACGTTCTTGCCGCCCTCGACTTCGAATTGTTCCAGCAATTCGCGCTGTTTGCCGCTGAGATGCTGCGGCGTTTCCACCGCGACCTGGATATACATATCGCCACGCGCCGGGCTGCGCAGGACCGAAAACCCTTTGCCGCGCAGGCGGAACTGATCGCCCGGTTGCGTGCCGGCTGGGATTTTGACTTTCGCCTTGCTTGCATCGATCGCGGGAACCTCGATCTCACCGCCTAGGGCCGCGAGGGTCATGAGCAGTGGCACGCGGATATAGATATTAGCATCAGTGCGTTCGAAGATCGGGTGCGCGCGAACCGAAATGTGCACGTAAAGATCGCCCGACGGCGCGCCTTGTGCACCGGCCTCACCTTCGCCGGACAGACGGATGCGTGTGCCATCCTCCACCCCGGCGGGGATGCTCACCTGGAGCGAACGTTCGCGCTGCACAGTGCCGGCGCCGCGGCAAATCTTGCACGGATTGCGTACCACGCGCCCGGCGCCCTGGCAGGTGGGACAGGCGCGCTCAACCAGGAAGAACCCTTGCTGGGAACGCACCTTGCCAGCGCCCCGGCAGGTGCCGCAGGTTTCAGCGCCCTTCGCCTTGTCTTCGGATCCGGTGCCCACGCAGGCCTCGCACGCCACGCGCGTGGGCACGCGCAGGGTGGTCTTGGTGCCGGCGAAGGCCTGTTCCAGGTCGATCTCGACACTTGCGCGTAGATCCGCCCCGGCGCGCGTGCGCCCGCGCCCGCCGCCACCCATGGTGCCGAACATTTGATCGAAGATGTCACCCAGGCCGCCGCCGGGGTTTATGTTAAATCCCCCGGCTTGTTGGGTACCCGGACCGCCATTTTCAAACGCTGCATGTCCGAAACGATCATAGGCAGCGCGTTTTTGATCGTCCTTCAGGATGTCATAGGATTCACTGATCTCCTTAAACTTTTCTTCCGCCGATTTATTGCCCGGGTTGCGATCCGGATGAAACTGCATGGCCAGCTTGCGATAGGCCTTTTTCAGGTCATCAGCACTGGCGTCGCGCGCTATTCCCAGGGTTGCGTAATAATCCTGCTTCGCCATAAATCAGCCCTCGTTGGCGCCGAAATCAATCACGCCCACCTTCAGTGAAGCGTGGGCGTGACGCGATATCAATGCCCAATCCGTCCCGATCAGCCCGGTTTCTTCTTGTTCGGGTCGACTTCCTCGAACTCAGCATCCACCACTTTGTCGTCCGGTTTGCCGCCGGGGCCGCCGCCGCCTTGCCCCCCAGCACCGGGCGCGCCTTGCTGCGCCGCCTGTTCGGCTTTGTACATCGCCTCGCCGATTTTCATCGCGGTCTGACTTAGTCGTTCAGAGGCCGCTTTCAACGCGTCCGCATCCGCGCCATCCAAAGACGCCCGCACGGCGGCAACGGCCGATTCCGCTTCCAATTTGTCCTCGTTGGTAATCTTGTCGGCATGTTCCTTCAGGTTCTTTTCCACATCATGGGCCAGCGCCTCGGCATGGTTACGCGCCTCAACCATCTCACGCCGCTTCTTGTCCGCTTCGGCGTTGGCCTCTGCTTCCTTCACCATGCGCTCGATATCCGCTTCGTCCAACCCGCCGCTCGCCTGGATACGGATCTGCTGTTCCTTGCCAGTCGCCTGGTCCTTCGCCTGGACGGAGACGATGCCGTTAGCGTCAATATCGAACGTTACCTCGATCTTCGGCACACCGCGCGGGGCGGTGGGAATACCGGTGAGGTCGAAATTGCCGAGCAACTTGTTATCCACCGCCATTTCGCGCTCTCCCTGGAACACCTTGATGGTAACCGCGATCTGGCCGTCATCGGCGGTGGAGAATACCTGGCTTTTCTTCGTCGGGATGGTGGTGTTGCGGTCGATCAGGCGGGTGAACACGCCACCCAAGGTTTCGATACCTAGGGAAAGCGGCGTCACATCCAGAAGCAGAACATCCTTCACATCGCCGGTCAGGACGCCGCCCTGCACGGCGGCACCGATCGCCACCACTTCGTCCGGGTTGACGTTACGGGCCGGTTCCTTGCCGAAAAATTGCTTCACCACCTCGATGACCTTCGGCATGCGGGTCATGCCGCCGACCAGAATTACCTCGCCGATTTCACCCGCACTTACGCCGGCATCCTTCAATGCGGCGCGGCAGGGTTCCAGAGTGAGAGTGATCAGGTCCTCGACGATCGCTTCCAGCTTGGCACGCGAGAGCTTCATCACCAGATGCTTCGGCCCCGAGGCGTCGGCGGTGATGAAGGGCAAGTTCACTTCGGTTTCCTTGGCCGAAGACAGCTCGATCTTGGCCTTCTCGGCCGCTTCCTTCAGCCGTTGCAGGGCCAGCTTATCCTTGCGCAGATCGATGCCTTGCTCCTTGCGGAATTCATCGGCGAAGTAATCGATGATCCGGGCATCGAAATCCTCGCCGCCCAGGAAGGTGTCGCCGTTGGTGGATTTCACCTCAAACACGCCATCGCCGATTTCGAGGACAGAAATATCGAATGTGCCGCCGCCAAGGTCGTAAACCGCGATCAGCCCAGCATGCTTCTTGTCCATGCCATAGGCGAGCGCAGCGGCGGTGGGTTCGTTGATGATGCGCAGCACGTCCAGCCCGGCGATCCGCCCGGCATCCTTGGTCGCCTGGCGCTGGCTGTCATTAAAATAGGCCGGCACGGTAATAACGGCCTGTGTGACGGGCTCACCCAAAAAGGCTTCCGCCGTTTCCTTCATTTTTCCAAGGATGAAAGCCGAAATCTGGCTTGGGGAATATTTTTCCCCGCGCGCCTGCACCCAGGCATCCCCATTGTCACCCTTAACGATTTCATACGGCACCAGCCCCTTATCCTTGCCGACGATCGGGTCGTCGAAGCGCCGTCCGATCAGCCGCTTGATGGCATAGAGCGTGTTGGTGGGGTTGGTGACCCCCTGGCGCTTAGCAGACTGGCCGACCAGGCGTTCACCGCTTTCGGTGAAGGCGGTCATGGAGGGGGTGGTGCGCGCACCCTCCGCGTTTTCGATAACCCTGACGTCCTTGCCTTCCATGATAGCAATGCAGGAATTGGTGGTGCCGAGGTCGATACCGATGACCTTGCTCATAGGGGTCGTCTCCTTTTCAGCGGAACCGGGCGGCCCGAAGCACCGCGTGGTTCCCTACAGAGTGGAATGGCCAGGATGTATTGAGGCGAACCGGTCACGGCAAGACCCCAGCATGCATTTTCCGGTCCGGGGCAAGCGGTTTTTTGGCTTGCCGGCCCCTCTAAGCCGTTCGATCGAGCTTTTCAGTTGCTGGCGGGTGGTCGGCGGCGAGGGCTTTCGCCACCACCACCATGGCCGCGCGGAGCAGCCGCCCATGCAGGGTCCACGCTGGCGTCCAGGCCTGGATCACCGTGCCAGCCGGATGGTCGGTGGTTTCCTGCTCCGCCATTGCCTGATGCTGATTAGGATCAAACGCGGTTCCGGTGGGGTCCGTACGTGCAATTCCATGGCGTTCCAGGAGGGAGAGGAAGCTGCGCTCGACGCCCTCAAAGCCCGTGCGGAGGCGGATCACCAGATCAGGGTCGTTATCTGTGGCTGCCGGCAAGGCATCCAGGCCACGGCGAATATTCTCTGCGGCTTCCACCACATCCTTGGCAAAGGACTGCACCGCGTATTGCCGTGCGTCATCCACCTCTCGCTTACCGCGGGTGCGGGTATTGGTGGTCTCCGCCTCCGCCCGCATCCAGCGGTCCTTCATCTCGTCGCGCTCTGCCTCCAATGCGGCGATGCGTGCCGTGGCGGCCTGCAGAAGGGCCTCGGGGGTGTCTGGGATGGCGGTTTCGGGGGGGGGGGCGGGCGGGATGGTTTCAGGTTCGGTGCTCATGGCGCGTTCAGTTAGGGTGTCGGGACAGCGAGGACAAGTGGTCCACGCCGCCGAGCCGGTCGAAATGATCTGCCATGCCGGATGGACGAGGCACGCTGCGCCCTAAGCACAGGCGATCGCATAGACATCCTCCACCCCCTCGGGCAGGCGGTATTCCTGCCACGACCCCCCCGCATCCTCCGTGCCGAACACCTGCCCCAGGCGTGTCACACAATAAATCTTCGCTGGATCAGAGGGATGCAGGCTGACCGCCATCAAGGTTGACTGGGCCTTAATCCCATGGTCGATCCGCCGCCAGGTCGTGGCCAGGTCATCGCTGCGATAGAGCGACCCGTCCTCGCTGAACGCCGCTGGCGACAGGCAGGCATACAGCACACGGGCATCGTGCGGCGAGACGATTACATCATGGCAATAGGTCAATGGCGAGAAGCGGCCGATCTCCGCGTCATACCAATGGGCGCCACGGTCATCGCTGCGGAACAGGCCCATGCGTATCCCGAGAAACACGGTTTCCGGGGCCACTGGGCTGATCGCAGTGGCGTGGGAATCCAGCATCCCCTCGCAATGACCGCAATGGCGCCCGCCGACGCTGCTTTGCAGATGCGGCAATTCCGCCAGTTTGATGAGCGGGGCCGACATATCCGACCAGGTCTCCCCCCCATCGGCACTGCGGATGACGCCACTCACCTCGAGCGCCGCATAGATATCGTCGGGCCGGCTCGGATTGATGGTGATCCGCAGAACCCGGCTGTCAAAACCGACCCGTTCGCAATGGGCGGGCGAGACGGCACGCGGCAGCCGCACCCAGCTATCCCCGCCATCGAGGCTGCGATAGATCGCGATGGGGGCCGTACCCACATACATAATATTGGGCCGTGTGGGATGGATGGAGATGGCCCAGATCACGGCATCCTGATCTGGAAAATCAAGCCTTTCCCAATGATCGCCTCCATCCCGGCTGCGATAGGGGCCATCCTGTGTGCCGACGAAGATAAGATCCGGATTGGTCGGATGAACCAGAATGGCCCGCACTTCGACCTCGGGCGGCAGGCCAGCGGTCAGTGATTCCCACGCGCCATCGCCAGCCTGGCAACGAAATAATCCACCGCGCAGGGCCGAACCTTTTGGCGATATCGCTGCTGCAGCGCCCGCAAAAATGTGGGTTTTTCCATTAGTCATGGCACGACTCCCCCAGGGATATGTCCGTGACGACGGAGAGTATTTTCCAATCCGTCATCTGTCGATGACCTTGCCGCACGACCAATCTTGCTTGCGGTCAGTTATACTCACCGCGACGTGTTATCAGCTTAACGCTGCATCAATTCAATGCTCACGCCATCCGGTGCGGCGACATAGCACAACAGGCTGCCGCCGATTCCCCGCTTCAGCGCGACCGGAAATTGCACACCCTTGGCGCGCAATTCATCGCAGAAAGCGGCAAGGTCGCCTTCATACATGAACCCGAAATGATCGATCCCCCAGCGACTATGGCTGGAAAAATCCGCATAAGCCTGGATCGGCCTCCCGGCCTCCGGCGTTTCACCTGGCCTGCGTCCACGGATCAGGATGATCATGCCCCCGAGTTCAACAAAGATTTGCGGGGCACCGCGCGCCATCGTGTCAGCAGTGATCGTCGCGCCGAACATCTCCACATACCAGGCGGCAGAGCCTTTGGGGTCTTCGCTAATGATGTGGACATGATCGAACGTGAAGGCGGGGTTGCTCATGGATTTTTCTCCCATCGTTGCATTGGTCCTCGTCGCGACGCCCTAACTTGGATAGCCGCCCCTTCCGGATCCAGGAAGGGGGGAGCCAGAGAAACCCGGTGCGGGCATTGCCGATCTTGTCCGATCCAGCCGCTTTCGGATCATGCCGCAAGCGCACTTGCAGCCAAAGCGTGGCTTTCCTACACTTGCGTCAAACCTTCAATCAGGAGCACGCGGCCATGCCACAATCGCCGGGAACCAGATTTACTGCTGATCCGCTGACCTTCGTGGTCCGCCACCAGCTTTGGGACGGTAATGTTGAGGATCATACCGACCAGGGCGTATCCATCGAGGTCATGGCCGCGATCACCGGCAAGCCAACCACCTTGCTGCGGTTCAATTGCTTCGACGTCGAGAAAAGCTACATTTACGGCCCGGAAAACCCCGAGCTGACCACCCCCGGCCGGGTTGGCGGCGGCATGGGCGTGCATTGCTGGATAGACCCAATCACCGATGGCAATGCGATCAGCTGGACGATCCGCACCCTGGCCAACAAGCTGCCGCAGATGCTGAACCGGGCCGGCTACGCGGCCACCGCGGAGGCAACCGACCTGGCCGCAATTCGGGCCATCCTGCCGAATGTGGAAAGTTGCGCGCGCGAGACGTTCATGACCATGCGCAACACGGTCAAACACAACCGTGGCACGGAAATCTTCGAAGCGGGAAATATCCGGTTCGGGTTGGAAATGCGCCGGCAGCGCAATGGCGATGGCGGTCTGGCGATCCACGTCCTGAGCGATATCGGCGGCCCGAGGGGTAAATCCTATGTTGAGGAGACCGAATTGCTGGCGTTCGACTGTTTCTGGCAAGGCGCGCATTACCATTACGGTCCCCGGAACAAGAACCACCGGATCAACTGGGACATGACGATCATTGACGACCCGCTGGTCTGGACGTTCGAACAGCTCGAAAGCAAACGGCTAGGTGCAATGATCGAACGAGCTGGCTATCCGGGAGTCGCGTCCGATCTCGACCTAGACAAGATCGCGGTAGCGCTGCCGGCCCTGAAGAAGCGTGCCTTTGAGATGTACGAGGAAGGCGAACGGCTGACCGGCCATAAGGGGCTGCCGCTGGAGTTCACGCCGAATATGGCGGCCGAGTAGTCGCCATTCGCTGAGCCCCCTGGGTCCGTCTCAAAATCGGGGCGGACCAGTTCCAGATACTCATCGAGGGACCAGAGGCTATGCCCCTGGTCCCTGATTTCGTGAAGTGGGTGTTTTCAGTATCAGGTCGAGTAGTCGGAGAACGCCACGCCGCCGTAGCGCGCGCGGTAATCGGTGCGCACATTCACCAACGCGACCATGCCCTGATCGACCTTCGCCTGGGCGCGTTCCAGCGCCGGGCGGATGTCTTCGGGCTTATCAACATATTCGCCATAACCACCCAGCGCCTCACAGATTTTGTCGTAGCGGGTGTAGCCAAGATCGCGTCCGGGCTTTTCACGCTTCGGATCGCCGGTCCAGCCGCCATTTAGGCTGATCACGATCAGGATCGGAATATTATGGCGGATGGCGGTGTCAATCTCCATCGCGTTCAAACCCATCGAGCCGTCCCCATGCACGACGATCACCTGCTTGTCCGGGCAGGCGACTTTGGCACCAACACCGAACGGCATGCCCACACCCATGGTGCCGAACGGGCCGGAATTCAGCCGATGGCCGGGCGCGAAAGTCGGCATGGTCTGGCGGCCGAAATTCAAGGTTTCCTGCCCGTCGACGCAAAGGATGGCGTCGCGGTTCATGAAATTCTTCACTTCTTCCAGCATGCGCACCGGATGGATATCGCCATCCTCGGCATAACGATTGGCGCCGGCGGAGGCACGCTTCGCCAGTTCCCCAGTGTGCAACTTATCACGCCAGTCTTTGTAGCTATCCAGGCTGACCTTGCCCTTGATGCCGGCCAGCAACTGGTTCAGCACGGCCTTGCAGTCACCCACGATGGGGATATCCACATGTCGCGCCGCGGTGGCGATCTCCGTCACATCAACATCGATGCGTGCGATCTTCGCATTACCGCCGAAGCGGGGTGGCGCCGCATGGCCGATGATGTAGTTCATCCGCGTGCCGAGCACGATGATCAAATCGGAATCGGCAAACGCAGAATTGCGCATTGTCAGATAGGAATAGGGATGATCATCGGGTACCACACCGCGGCCCTGCGGGGTGGTGTAGAAGGGGATGCCGGCGGCTTCCACGAACGCCTGCATCTCACCCCAGGCACGGGACCAGATCACGCCGGAGCCCGACACGATCAGCGGCTTCTTTGCTTCCGCCAGCGCCTTCACCAGTTCGGCCACCTGGTTTGGATCGCCCATGGAGCGGCTTTCCATGATCGGGCGCTCGCAGGGGCTCCAGTCGATCAGATTTTCGTCGATCTTCTGGTACAGAATATCGCCGGGCATATCGACATAGACCGGGCCGGGCTTGCCTGCGATCGAACGTTGCAGGGCAAATGCAACCTGCTGGGGAATGCGGCGAACATTATAGACGCGATCGACCGCCTTGCAGGCGCCGCGCATCATTTCGAACTGGTCGATTTCCTGGAAAACCTGCCGACCGAACTGGCTGATCGGCGAGGAGCCGCCAAACGCCACCACTGGGCAGCAATCGACCAGTGCGTTCGCCAGACCGGTGATCAGATTGGTCACCCCGGGACCGGAAGCAGCCATGCACACGCTAGGGGTTTGGCGCAGGCGCGAATAGGCCTGACACGCAAAGGCCGCCGCCTGTTCATGGCGCACGTCGATCATGCGGATGCCTTCCTTGATGCAGCTGGATTCTGCCAGCAGCATCGGCCCGCCCATGATGTAGAAAATATCCTGTATGCCCGCCAATTTCAGGCTGCGCGCCAGAATTTCCGAACCAGTGAGTTCCGCCATTTTTTCGTTCCTTAACTTACTTTAAATTTTAAACGACGCGCGCCTGTTTCAGGCTGTCCGCGGTCGCCGCATCCATACCCAGCCATTCTTGCAGCACGTCCTGTGTGTGCTGGCCAAGCAACGGCGCCGGGGTCACGGTCGGGGGTTTGCCGCCGAAGCGCACCGGCCAGGCCGGCATACGGAATTCGCCCACAACGGGATGCTGGATGGTCTGGAAAATGCCCCGATCCTCGAAGGTGCGATC
>SHWN01000170.1 GCA_009693795.1 Acetobacteraceae bacterium | reverse complement strand
CACGCTGCGCGGCACCCCTGCCGATCGACGCGAATATCTACAAATGGTGCCACCTGATCGAGCACGCCTTCGGCAAACTAAAGGAATTCAAGCGTATCGCCATGAGAGCAGACTAAACCGATCAGAGCTTCAATGCCTCAATTTACTTCCCCCCTACCGTTATCAATTCATAATCAATCTCAATAGGACCTAGAGCATTCGTCAGCTCATTCGGCACCTTCCCGGTCCCCCGCCCGGCTACCCAACGAGCGCACACTACTGTTGGTGGCCGGGTGAAGGAGTGGGCCAGTCCACTTATCGGGCCTGCGGTGCCGCGCCAACCTAGATAGGATTTTCGGGCGTGACAACGCTATTGCAGGCGCGGCCCCGGATCCATGCCCAGTAACGCCCGTCCTGCGATCGGATACCACTCCGGCGCGACCATGCCGGTCTGCCCGACCGTATGGAGGTCGCGCCAGCACTCCGACATCCTGGAGCCGCGCTTGAACCCGGTGGTGCCGCTGAAATGATACACCAAATCCATCGCCTGACGCGCCGCATCGCCCGCATTCACCGCCGCCAGCCGACAGCGGGCGCGTAGTTGCAAGGTTGTCTCGCCGCCGGTCGCCATGGTGTTCCACAGTTCGGCGACCGTCGCCGATCGCCACAAACGGGCGGCGCTTAATACTGTGTCCGCGCGGGCGATGGCTTCCTGCACCTGCTCGCTCTGCCCCAATGTCGCGGTGCCCCGCCCCCGCGGTACTTTCACAGTGGCCAGCTCGATCAGTGCCGCAATGCCCGCGCGCGCGATGCCGGTGACCACCGAACTGTGATGCGGCCCAACCCAGGCAACCGAGGGGAGGGCATAGGTCAGTCCCGGCCAACGCGACCACTGATTATCGAGCGGTGCCCCGGCGTGGTACATGATGCGGTGTTCGGGAATGAACACATCGGTGACTTTCCAGTCGAAGCTGCCTGTGCCGCGTAGGCCGGCGACATCCCAGCTATCCACGATCACCTCGGTTTCCGACCGCCGAAACAGGCCGCGCCAGAAGCCGGGCGCGCCGCTCGTTCCAAGACGCGGCTTGCCATCGTCGAGGATCTGGAAGCTCCCCAACATCCAATTGGCCTCCATGCAGCCCGTGCCAAAACTCCACTGGCCGGTGACCCGGTATCCACCCGGCACCGGCACGGCCTGACCACCCCCCGCGATGGCGGTGCCCGCGATGACGCAATTGGAGTTCTGGCCGTGGATTTCCTCGACACCCGCATCCGGCAACCCGAGCGTAATAAGCTTGATGATATTGTTGTTGGCGACATTCCAGCCAACCGATCCGCACCCCTCGGCCAACGTCTCCACAACCCCGGTATAGGTCACTGGATCGACTTGCAGCCCGCCTAGCGACCGGGGCATCACTAGCCGATAAAATCCGGCCTCATGCAGAAGGGCGACGAGTTCGGCGGGAAAGCGTTGCTCGCGCTCGATCTGCGCAGCGAAGTTGCGCAGCTTAGGGTGCATCGCCCGGGCCTGGCGCACCAACGGGTGCGCGTCGACATCCGTCGAGAGGCGCGTGTCTTCGATGACCTTGTCCATGGGTCAGTTCGGCACCCAGACCGCGCTCCGGATCTCACCGAACTCACGTGCAATTTTGCGCCAGGACGTACCGGCATCCTCACTAGCATAGACCTCGCCGAGCAGGGTGAAGGCCACGATGCGGTCGGCATCGGCGGGATGCGTGGCAAGACCCCACAGGGTCGCATTCGCTGGGGTGGGCAGCGGTAAGATTTCCCAGCGCTGGCCGAAATCCTTTGTGCGGAGCACGTAGCCGCGGTCCCCCGTCGTACTCTCGCCGCAGCCGACGAACAACTCGCCGGATGCATCGGGCCTCACTGCCATGCCGCGGGCATAAGGCAGCGGCCATTTCTCCTTGGTCCCCAGGGCGTGGAAGCTGTCGCCGAGATCATCGCTCATGAATATTTCGTTTTGGGTACTGACAAACAACCGCTTGGGCCGCGTCGCCGCAATCGTCATGTCGTGGATATCCGGATCATCCAAACCAGCTTTGAGATGTGTCCAGGTATCGCCGCCATCCATGCTGCGAAAGACACCATCGATTTCCACACCGGCCCAGACGATGCGATGGTCATCAGGGTCTACGACCAAAGCAGTGACGAAGGGGGTGCCGATTGCACATTCCTGGGCGATGTCGATATTCAGCTTCTCCCAATGACGTCCGCCATCCCGGGAGCGATAGACCGCCGCCGGACGGGTGCCGGCAAAGAGAATATCGGGATCGACCGGATCGACGGCCAACGACCAGATCGTCGGCAAATCCCCCTGCACGCCGAGCCGCTCCCATCGCGCGCCGCTATCATGGGTGACGAACAAACCAGTATCTCCCGCCGCAAACACGGTGTGGGCCTGTTTGGGATGGGCGACCAACGCCTGGATGCGGCTATTGAGGGGGAACGGGCCCCGCTGGCGTGTCCACGACGTGCCCGCATCAGGGCTGTGCCAGACGCCCCAGCCCGTTGTACCTAGACAAATACTATAATTCGCCGTCATGCGCCGACCCTCCGTGCTTCGATCCCGCTTCAGCCCGCAATTGGTTCTATCTTGTACTTTGGCTGATGCCACAACAACAGAGGCCGCAAATACGTGCCCCTGATCAGGCCTATTATGTCGATCTGCCGCGCCAAGTCGGTCAGCAGCTGTTTATAGGATAAGCATGCGGCGCTGAAACTGATGCGCAAACTCCTCGAGAAGTATGGCTTTGTCCCTGAGTTGATGATCACGGATGATCTGCGTTCCTACGTAGCGGCTGCTCGAGGTCTTGGGATAGCGAAGCACCATCAACGTCCCCGATGGCGTAACAACCGGGCTGAGAATTCACCTCAGCCAACCCGACGGCAGCCTTTCGGACTTCCCGCCCCTTTTGCCAGGTTGCGGCTGCGGTCGTCCAGACCATCACTTCGGGTGCACCTGCTACTATCCGCTGTTCGTGTTCAACTATCGCGGCGAGGCCACTCGCGATTTTTCTTTATGGTTTGGGACGTGGCGAAGGTCGTCGCTACTACAACTGGCATCGCATGCGTTTGACGCGGTGCTTCTGGTAGGCTGCGATGTTGCGCGCTAGCGGCAGGCGTGGGAGCGGTCGCCCTATTGCCCGTAGGGGAAGATTGGCCGCACCATGCAGGCGGATTGCAAACGGGGGAAACGATGATCGGACGACGCGGATTTTTGGCGGGCGGCGCGGCGACGGGGCTGGCGCGGCCGGCGTTGGCGCAACGGGCGAGGACGATCACCATGGTGCCGCTGGCGACCTTGACCAGCGTCGATCCTATCTGGTCGTCGTCCCAGATCAGCCGCAACCTCGGCTTCATGGTGTTCGAGCCGCTGTATGGCCGCGACGCCGCCGGCGTGCCGCGCCTGCTAATGCTGGACCAGGACGCGATGGAGGAGGGCGGCAGGCTGTGGCGCATGCGCCTGCGCGAGGGCCTAGTGTGGCACGATGGCGAGAAGGTGCTGGCGAAGGATTGCGTCGCCTCCATCCGCCGCTGGATGCGCCGTGATACCGCCGGGGTGTCCATGGGCTCGCGCCTGGAGGCGTTGGAAGCGACCGACGATCGCACTTTGACCTGGCGTTTTGCCAAGCCGTTCCCGCATCTGCGCCTGCTGCTGTCCAAGGTGGTGCAGCCGGTGGTGATGATGCCGGAACGGTTGGCGATGACCGATCCGTTCAAGCAGATCACCGAGGTGATCGGGTCCGGCCCATTCCGCTGGCTGGCGAATGAGCACGTGCTGGGCAACCACGCTGCCTTCGCCCGCTTCGATGGTTACGTACCACGCAACGAACCGCCCAGCTACATGGCCGGCGGGCACAAGGTGCTGGTGGACCGCGTGGTGTGGAAGATGATCCCGGACCCCGCCACCGCCGGCAACGCGCTGATCACCGGCGAGGTGGATTGGGTGGAGATTCCGCTGCCTGACCTGCTGCCGCTGCTGCGCCGCACGCGCGGCGTGCGCACGGACGTGCTGGAAAAGGCTGGGCAGATCCTGTTCCTGCGACCCAACCATCTGATCGCGCCGACCAACATGGTGGGCGTGCGCAAGGCGATGATGGCGGCGCTCAGCCAGAAGGAGATGGTGGACGCGGTGATCGGTGGCGACCCGGCTAATGGCGTGTTCGATGTCGGCTTCCTCGCCACCGGCAAGAAGGAGGTGGACGCCGCCGCCGGCGACATCATCCGCAAACGCTACACCCGCGACGACCTGAAGGCGCTGGTGGAGAAATCCGGCTATCAGGGCGAGAAACTGGTCCTGCTGCACGCCACCGACCACACTATCTTCAACCCGATGGGATCGGTGGCGGCGAGCTCGCTGACCGATGCCGGCTTCAATGTGGATACCCAGGCGATGGACTGGGGCACGGTGCAGACGCGGCGTACCTCGCGCGAACCGCTGGGCAAGGGCGGCTGGTCCGTGTTCCCCACCCAGGTCGCGGTGGCGGAGTATCGCGACCTGATCGGCACCAGCTTCATGCGCGGCAATGGCAAGGACGGCTGGTTTGGCTGGCCGAACGATCCCAAGATCGAAGCGATCTACGACGAATGGCTCGGCGAGTCCGATCCCGCGCAACTGACAAAGCTGGAACGCGACTACGAACTGCAGGGTTTCGTTAACGTGCCCTTCATCCCGCTTGGCCGCTTCCGCCAGACTTCCGCCTGGCGCGATAGTCTGAGCGGCATCCTGGAAGGCCCTTGCGTGGTCTTTTGGAACATCACCAAAGCCTGATCCAGCCACGCGTGCGCGCCGGGTCCGATGCCATGGGCCTGGTGCGTTGCGCCGATTGTTAGGAAGATCGGGAGGCTTTGCCCGTAAATTGTCCCGTTATGGAACTCGTTGGTACCAAGAACCCAAGGCGGCTTGCGGATATATTCCTCAGTGCGACCAGGATCGTCACCCGGGAGCGACTGAGGCTCACATTGGTGACGTGCTCCCCGTCAGCGCCTATGGCCGCCCGGCCGTTCCGGTCCCGTCCGGGCTGAGGCTTGAAAAGACCCCATGGCACGGCGAGGATGCCAATCTGAATTTTCGCCGACGGGAAACAATGCCAATGACCTGGAAGATCCATCACGTGAACCTGCCGGCGCATGACGTGCGGGAAAG
>SHWN01000169.1 GCA_009693795.1 Acetobacteraceae bacterium | reverse complement strand
CCCTGCGCCGCTGTGGCGAGCGGGTTATACCCTGGCGGGGTCCAGAACTGGCTGGCGGTGCGCGGCGTGGTGCGGCTGTAATCGCCAATCTGATGGGCGATGCGGTAGCCTTCTTCCTTGGTGTTTCCCACACCGATCAGCGCCAGATAGGCGAAACGGTCATTTGGCGCTGGTTTTCCCAAGGCAGCCGCGCGGTTGCGATAGGCATCGTAGAGCCCGCGCGTGCGGGTGAAGCCGGTATTCAAGGTGGCAATGACATAACCTTTGTCCGCCACCGCCGCGCAGCTATCGGGGCTGCCGACCGTGATCCAAACCGGCGGATGCGGCGTCTGATAGGGTCGCGGCCAGACATTGACCTGGCGATACTGGTAATATTTGCCCTCGAAGTTAAAAGGTCCGTCATGGCTGGTCATCGCCTTGATGATCAGATCATGCGATTCCCAGAACCGGTCCATCAGATCGGCCGGATTGGAATTCGCCGGATACACCTCGAACGGCGCGCCCTTCACAAAACCCATTTCCAGCCGCCCGCGTGAGATTACGTCGATCATGGCGTATTCTTCCGCGATCCGCACCGCGTCCTGCCGATTGGCCAATGGCATGCCGAGGCACAGCAGGCGGGCCTTCTTGGTTTCGCGCGCCATGATCGACATCGGTACTGTCACCACGCTGTCGATGCAGGTGACCGTGGCATGATGCTCGTTCATCATGATGTTTAGGCCAAGATCGTCGCACAGCGCCCATTCATCCAGGTAACGATGGTAAAGATCAGCGGCGATCTTTGGGTCCATCACGCGGCTGGGAATAACATTGCGTAGGGAACTGCCGAGCTCATCCCAGGCGGGGTGATAGGCGAGCTCGCTGAAGTGCCAAACTTTCATGATATGGTGTCCCCTGGGGCTAGGCGCGTTGGGCGAAGGCGACGATGGCGGCCGCGACCGCATCCGTCTGCTCGATTTGCGGATAATGCCCGGCATTGGCGATTATCAGTGCCCGCCCGTTGGGCAATGCCTCGGCCAATTTTCCAGTATGGCCGTGCACGATGAATCCGTCCTGCGCGCCGCCGATTACCAGGGCAGGAATCTGCACGCGATGCAGCCATTTGCGCAGGCCGGGATTATGCATGAAGGGCTTCCAGAGAAAATATCCCGCCGATTGCCGGTCGCGCGCGATTTCCAGTGCCGCGTCGTCAGTGATCTGGGCGTAGTCCGGGGCAAATTTTTCGGGGTGGTGGAACAGCAGCCGGGCGACATCCTGTGCCGGCAGGGCATAAAGATCGGCGAAATCGCGATCGTCGCGACCGCCGAACTTGATGCCCACAGACCCAAGCAATGCCAGCCGGGCGATATTCTGGGTGGATTTCACGCAAATTTCGGTGGCGATCCAGCCGCCCATCGATGCGCCGACCAACGTCACGTCGTTCAACTTCAACGCATCGATCAGGTCCATCGTGTGATAGGCGAGGTCGTCGACGGTGCGGAAACCATCGGGCAGGGTAGAATGGCCGAAGCCAGGATGGCGCGGTGCAATAACACGAAAATGTCGTGCCAGCTGGTCGAGGAAGAGGAGATGTTGGGTGAAGAAATCTTCCGCGTGCAGAAACAGCAAGGCAGGACCACTGCCCGACATGTAGGTTTCCACCACCCGGCCTTTGATATTGATGCGCTCCATCCCCACCCCATCCGCAGATTGCTGTCGTTTATTGTCCAGTAGGCTAGCCGCACCGGCGCTGGACAGCAAATTCCGGGTACCTAATGGCACGCTCATGGGGCGAATTCAGGCAGCAAATTCAGGGGGCTAGGCGAACGCTCATGGCATGCGTTTCCTCGTCCTGGCGCGCTGTGTAGGTGACCTTGGGTGACATGCCCCAGATATTCATTTGGTTATGCAGGGGGATGAAGGCGACATCCTCGATGGTCATGCGGGTGGCGTCCTGCAGTAATTTTTCCCGCGCGACATCATCGGCGGTGACCATGGCTTTTTCGATCAGTGCGTCGAGGGCAGGGTTGGAATAACGTCCGCGATTGGACGATCCGCGCCCGCGTTCGGGATTGACGGTTGCCACCAGGGCACGCAGCGGGTTCGATGCCTCGCCTGACGATGTGCCCCATCCCAGGAGAAACGTGGAAAATTCCAACTTCATGGCGCGGGAGATAAAATTCGGAAAGGTGATCGGTTCCACCTGCGTTTGTACGCCGATGCGCGTCCACATTTGGCCGACCGCCTGGATAATTTTTCCGTCGTTCACATAACGATCATTCGGCCCATGCAAGGTGACCCGCAGCCCGTTCGGATAGCCCGCGTCCGCCAGCAGTTTTTTGGCCATTTGAGGATCGAACGTGGGCGGTTTTAGGCTCGGTACATAGGAAAAGCTGCCGGGTGGCAGGAATTGTGCGGAAGGAATGGCGGCATTTTCCATCACGCGTTCAGTGATGGCTGCGCGGTTGATAGCCATGGACAGGGCCTGGCGGACGCGCAGGTCGTTCAGCGGATTTTTGTCCAGGGTTTCGCCATTCGGGCCTTGCACAAACGGGGTGGGGCCCGTGCGCGAGCGATCGAGCCAGAGATAGACCAGACGGCTGCTCAAGGTTTCTGCGATGCGCACGCGTGGGTCGTTGCGTAGGCGCGCGGCATCGGTAGTGGGCACGGCTTCGATGATCGTGACGTCGCCGGCGAGCAGTGCGGCAGTACGCGCGCCATCATTGGAGATGAAGCGATAGGCGATGCGTTGCCAATGTGGCTTCGGGCCCCAATAGGCGTCATTGCGCTCCAGTTCCGCGCGATCGCCTGGGCGGAACGAGACCAACCGATAGGGGCCGGTGCCGATTGCAAGCTTGCCGTTGTTGAAATCCTCGGTGGCCGGGGCAGGCCCGGTGGCACGCGGGATGATTTTAACTTCGCGGAGATCGACAGGGGCCAGCGGGTGCATGGTAGCGGTCTTTAGTCGCACGGTGAGCGGATCGACCACGGTTACGTCAATAAAGGGGCGCGTATAGATGGCGAAGCTGCCGGGGGAATTTACCACCTTGGGCACGCGGGCGATGGTGTGGGCGACATCTTCAGCGGTAAAATTGTCACCGTTATGGAATTTCACGCTGGGGCGCAGTTTGAATTCCCAGGTGGTCTCGTCGAGCATTTTCCAGGATAGGGCGAGGCCAGGGACGGGCTTGCTTTGCGCGTCACGATTGATCAGCGCGTCGTAGCTGTGGCTGGCGAGGGAGACATTGGGGGTGAGGACGCTGAAATGCGGATCGACGCTGATCGGCGCGGCGCTGACGGCGAGGGTGAGGGTTTGCGCCTGCAGGGTACTGGCTATGCTAGCGAACAGGGCGGCCAGGATGGCGGCGCGGCGAAATCGTGCCGGTTGCGGGCGCATCGCTTTCTCCATATGACGCCGGCTCTTGGATGGGGCGGCGTTTGGCGGAATAGACTAGCGTTGAATTGCGCGCCGGCAAGGGCGCGGGATCAGCCGCCCGTCAGGCGGGCGACTGTGGCAGAGGTGGAATGGCCAGTGAGCAATTCGGCAAGCATCACGCGTCCGCCCCAGGATTGTATGAGATCGGCGCCCACAACGTTTTCCAGCGTGTAATCCGCGCCCTTGACCAGCACGTCCGGCCGCAACGCTTGCAGCAATTCGAGGGGGGTATCCTCGCCGAACACAGTCACAAGATCGACGCTGGCGAGGCTGGCGAGGACGGTGGCGCGGGCGGCTTCTGGTTGCGCCGGGCGGGTGGGGCCTTTCTGGCGGCTTACCGAGGGGTCGGAATTCAGCCCGACCACCAGCCGGTCGCAGCCGGCGCGGGCCTGTTCCAGCAGGTGCACATGGCCGGGGTGCAACAGATCGAAGCAGCCATTGGTGAAGCCAATGCGCCAGCCTCGGCGGCGCCAGCGTTCTACCTGCTCGGCGGCGGCTTCGCGGCCCATGATTTTCCGCAGCGCGCCGCCTTGCGGGGAAATCGCATTCAGCAAATCAGCCTCACTCGCCACGGCGGTGCCGACCTTACCGACGGCGATCCCGGCGGCGACATTAGCCAAATGCGCAGCGATCGGGAGAGAAAGGCCCACGGCGAGGGCGGCAGCCAGGGTTGCCACCACTGTGTCGCCAGCGCCGGAGACATCGAAGACCTCGGCGGCTGCGGCAGGAAAATAGCGGGGGCCATTTTCATCCAACAAGGTCATGCCGTCTTCCGAACGAGTGACCAGGACCGCGCCAAAGCCGTGCGTATCACGCAGTACGCGCGCGGCGGCGATGATGTCGGCTTCCGTGTCCACTTGCATGCCAGTGGCTAATGCGAGCTCGCCCCGGTTCGGAGTGATGATGTCGGCGCCAGCGTAGCGCGCGTAATCGGTGCCTTTCGGATCGACGATGACCCGTCGGCCGGCCTGCTGTGCGGCGGCGATCAGTTGTGTCGCCATCGGGCCAGAGAGCAGGCCCTTGGCGTAATCGGACAGCACGGTGATGGAGGTGGCCGCCATGGCATCGCGCGCGATCCGCAGCAGGCGTTCGGCGAGTTTTGGCTGGATTGGATTGGTCTGCTCGCGGTCGGCACGCAGCATTTGCTGGGCATTGGCGATGTAGCGGGTTTTTATCGTGGTGGCGCGCCCGCTTTCCACCAGCAGCCAGGGCTCCACCCCGGGCTGACCGTTGATCAGGCCGGTGAGGTCCGATCCTGGCTGATCATCCCCCACCACGGCCACGAAGGCCACGGCGGCGCCAAGGGCGGCCAGGTTGCGCACCACATTGCCAGCACCACCGGGGACAGCGACGTCGCGGTCCACCGACAGGATGGGGATGGGGGCTTCCGGGCTGACACGGACGACATGGCCGTACACGTAACGATCCAGCATTACATCGCCGATCACCAAAACGGCGGCACGGCCGAGGCGCTGCACGGCCGCGGCCAGATCCTCGGCCGGCGGCATGATTGGCGTGTCCTCGTGGGAGGGGATTTTATCCATCTTGTTCCGCCTAACGCCCCGGCACGGTCGTTGCAAGCCGCTCTATGTCTTGGTAGCGGGTCAGTTCAACCCAATTTTATTCACGGCATATTAGGGATTTTCTGGTGTGTATTGTGTAACGCACTGATTTTGTTTTCGGATTGGGTGTTATGACTGACCCATTCACCTGATCCAGCTGAGCCACACGTGCCATGCGACGATACGATTTTACTGGTC
>SHWN01000168.1 GCA_009693795.1 Acetobacteraceae bacterium | reverse complement strand
GGCAAACATGTCCAGAGATTTTCGGACGCGCAACAGCGATCCCTTGTGCCGCTCCTCGATCGGCACATCGCCCAGATCCATGGAGTGGGTGGCGCCGAACAGAATGGCATCGGCGCTGTTGATCTGGCCCCAGGTCTCATCCGCCATCAAGGTGCCATGCACGTTCCAGGCGGCGCGGCCAAAGGGGCGTTCGGTCAGATGTGCGCCCAGCTTACAGCGATCGCGAAACCAATTCAGCACGCGCAGCGATTGGGCGGTGACTTCGGGGCCAACCCCATCGCCGGGCAGCACCAGCAGGCGCAGTTCGTTCATCGTATTCCCCACTTGCCGGGTCAGGCATGCCCGCTTAAGAGGATCGACAATAGGAAGCGGGTGTTACGCCCGCAAGGCAAGGGAGAAGATGCCATGAAGTTGATGAGTTTTCGCCGTCCCGACGGCACCGGAAGCTGGGGCATCGCCGCGGCCGATGGCGTGATCGATTGTTCCGGCATCACCCCCAGCCTGCGCGACGGGCTGAGCTGCATAGACAGGGTCGCCAGTGCCGCCAAAGCGCCGGCCACCTTTGCTTATGATGCGATCCAGTATCTGCCGGTGGTGCCGAATGCGGACAAGCTGCTCTGCATCGGCCTGAACTACGCCACCCATGTGAAGGAAGGCGGACGGGAGCCGCCGAAGCAGCCGATGGTCTTCGTACGATTCAATAATTCCGCGGTCGGGCACAAGCAGGCGCTGGTGCGCCCGAAAGTGTCAGATAAATTTGATTTTGAGGGCGAGCTGGTGGTGATCATCGGCAAGACCTGCCGCCACGTGGCGAAAGCAGATTGGCAGAGTGTGGTGGCCGGTTACACTTGCTTCAATGATGGCTCGATCCGGGATTATCAGCGCCACACGACGCAGTTCGCACCGGGTAAGAATTTTCACCAGTCGGGCGCATTTGGCCCCTACATGATCACGCCGGACGAGGTGGGGGATATCACCACCAAGGAACTGATCACGCGCCTGAATGGCGAGGTGATGCAGCACGCGCCGATCAATGATCTGTTGTTTGATATCCCAACCCTGATTAATTATTGCTCTACCTTCACGCAATTGGAACCAGGCGACGCGATTGTGACGGGCACCACCGGCGGCGTCGGCTTTGCGCGCACTCCTCCGGTGTGGATGAAGCCCGGCGACACGATCGAGATCGAGGTCACCGGCGTCGGCGTACTTACCAACACGATCGTCGACGAAACCTGATGCTGGAGACTGTTCCTTGGGCGTCCGAACTGCGCGGCACGGTGGATGCACATGGTGCGTCCATCGCAGTGCATGACGGAACACAGGGGATTTCTTTTCATGCGCTGGCGGATCGCGCCAGCCAGGTCGCGTATCAATTGCTTTTTCGCGGCATGCGACCGGGTGAACCGGTGGTTTCCTCGCTACGAAACTCCATCCCGGCAGTGTGGACGTCTGTCGGGCTGCGCATTTCTGGCGCGGCGGAGGTGGCGCTTAATGCCTCGCTGACGGATACGGAGAGAAAATATTGCGTCGATTTGGTGGGCGTGAAATGGGCCGTGACCACGGCGGCGCAAGCCGACATCTTTCGCGCCCTCGGTTGCGATGTTATCGTCTTGGAAGAATTACCGAAAACTGGAGAAACTCTCGATTTACCGTCGGTTCCGGCCGAAGCCTGGAGCCGCATCGGCTTTACCTCCGGTACGACCGGTAAGCCGAAAGCCATCGTCACCACGCATGGTGCGCGCTGGATCGCCAATATCTTACAACGCGCGCATTTTTCTACCATGCCCGGCCCTGGAAGCGCGATCTTGTTGATGACGCCCTTCGTGCACGGAGCCGGCATTTTGGCGCATGGTTTTAATGATCGTGGCGCCACCGCTTATCTGCTGGATGGCGTGGAGATAGAGAAAGTTTCGGACGCGCTGCATGGTGGGAAGGTCGATTATATTTTTGCGCCGCCCACAGTGATGGCGAAGATCGTCGTCGCCTTCGAGGGAGAAGTTTTTCCCAATATCCGCACTATCTTTACTGGAACTGCCCCGCTAACCGCGCCACTTTATTACAAAGCGCGAAAGATGTTTGGACCGGTGATCCGCGTTACTTATGGTAAATCAGAAATCACCAATCCAATCACAGTACTCAGCCCGGAGGAATGCAAAACTTATTACGCCGAGCCATCGGATGGCGATGGCGTCTGCGTGGGATATCCCGGTAGCGGCGTGGAAATAGACATTCGCGACGATACAAACCAGAAACTCCCGCGCGGCGACGTGGGAGAGGTGCATCTACGCGGACGGCACATGTCGTGTGGCCATCTCGACGCCAATGGTTTTCAACCCCTGCCACCGGACGGCTTCCACGCTACCGGCGATCTCGGCCGTATCGACCCGAATGGTCGCTTGCATCTGGTCGGGCGTGTCGCCGATGTCATCAAATCCGGCGGCTATAAAATCCATCCGGATGAGATAGAACGCGTTCTCGCCGCGACTGCGCCCGTGGTCAGCATCGTCACCCTGCCATCTGAATATTGGGGCGAAGTGATCGTCGCCGTGGCTGAAGGCGCGGACACTGGCTGGGAAGATCGCGCCCGCGCGGCATTGGGGGAACTCGCCCGCTACAAACACCCACGCGCCTTCCTGACTATGGCGGAGTTGCCGCGCAACCATCAGGGTAAAATCATGCGCCGCTTGATCCGCGAAGCTTTGCTGGAGGCTTACACGATCCAGGACGGCCCCTATCCCAGCCTTAAAAAACGCAGTGCATCCCCGGCCTGACAGTGGCAAAAACTGCCTTATTTACTCCAAAACAGGTTGTGTTTCACGTACAGCAACTCATGGACTTATCCACAGCCCCATCCAGCGCCCACGCCACAAACCGAGCCACTGCACTCCGCCCCCCGCCACCAGCTATACGCAGTGGATCTGTAGCGGATGGCCACAGCGAACTCGAAAACTACCCACCTATTGGCTTGACTTACCGCCCGGCCGCATCGCAACCTTCCAGAGTTGGTATTACCGCCCGCTTGGGCAAATAAGAAAAATGGGTAGATGATTATTGTTTTGATGATAAATGTATAGTTACATCGTTCGGCGTTTGCTCTTCGGTGCAATCACGATTGTCGGGGTCTCCATCCTGGTCTTCGTGGTGATGCGTGTGCTGCCCGGCGATCCGCTGGTGGCCATCTTCGGCCCTGACGGGTTCACCAAGCTGAGCGAGGCAGAACGCGCCGGCTACATGAAGGAACTGGGCCTCAGCGATCCGCTGGCGATCCAATATCTGGCCTGGGTCAAGGATATTCTTAGGGGCAATTTCGGGCGCTCTTTCTTCCGCTCCGAAAGCGTGGCGGACATGCTGCTGCGCCGAGGGCCGTTGACCGCGGAAATCGCCTTTCTGTCAGTAGTGTTCTCCTGGGTTCTCGGTCTTCCAGTCGCGATCATCAGCGCTCTCCGCCCGAACAGCCTGGCGGATAATGTTTCGCGGTTCGTCAGCATCTTGTTTCTCGCGATTCCCGGTTTCTGGCTGGGCATGCTGATCATGCTGGCCTCGTTGTTCTGGTTTGGCTATCGCGCGCCACTCACGGGGGCGTCGCTGTTTACTGATCCTTGGTCCAATTTCCAGCTTATCATTGGTCCCTCCGTTGTGCTCGGCCTGAGCCAGGCGGCCTATATTGCGCGCATGGCGCGATCCAGCCTGATGGAAGTGGTGCGGGAGGATTACGTGCGCACCGCGCGCGCCAAGGGGCTGAACAGCCGGCTGGTGATCACCTTGCACGCTTTGCCCAACGCGCTGCTGCCGGTGATCACCCTGTCCGGCATTCTGCTCGGCTTCGTGCTGGCGGGATCGATCCCGGTGGAACGAGCCTTTGGCACCCCCGGCCTCGGCTACGCTATGTTCACAGCGGTGAATGAGCGCGATATCTTCGTCATGCAGAACCTTGTTTTCCTCTATGCCGTGGTGTTCGTCGGTCTGAACATCGGGGTGGATTTGATTATCGCTTGGCTAGACCCAAGGATCCGTTACCGATGAGCACCTCCGCACCCGATCTCGCCGCCGAACCCCCAGTCGCCGTACCGGCGCCAACCTCCTGGCCCCGCCGCGTGATTGGGGCCCTGGCTTATTTTGCTCGTCGGTCGCCGATGTCGTTTTTCTGGGGCTGCATCGCCGCCGCCGTCCTGCTGGTGGCGATCAGCGCGCCGCTTATCGCGCCCTATGAACCGCTGCGCTCAAATTTCCGCGCTATGACAAAGCCGCCGAGTGAAACCAACCTGTTTGGCACTGACCAGATCGGGCGTGACACACTCAGCCGCGTGATCCATGGCAGCCGGGCCTCGCTGACGGTGGCCTTCTCCGCCGTGCTGTTCGGCACCACCCTCGGTGCCGTCTGGGGGCTGGCCTGCGGCTATCTGGGTGGGCGGTTTGATATCTACAGCCAGCGCGTGATCGAGTTCCTACAATCATTTCCGGATTTGATTCTCGCAATGGCCATCGCGATGGCGCTGGGGGCGGGCACCGGCACCGTTATCATCGCCATCGCCATCACCCGAATACCCTTCGGCGGGCGGGTCATCCGCTCCGTCGTGCTGTCCGTGAAGGAAATGCAGTTTGTGGAATCCGCGCGCAGCCTGGGTGCATCCAGAATCCGCATCATGGCGCGCCACATCCTGCCGCAATGCATCGCCCCCTATCTGATCCTGGCCACCACCCATCTCGGCGTCGCGATCATCATCGAAGCCTCGCTCGGCTTCCTCGGCGTCGGCATCCCGCCGCCCACGCCGACCTGGGGCAATATGCTGTCGGATGCCCTGAATGCCGGCTTGGTGCCGCCCTGGTGGCTGGTCTTCTTCCCCGGCGTGGCGATTACCCTCACGGTGCTGGCCTTCAACCTGCTGGGCGACGGCATTCGCGACGTACTAGACCCCCGCCTGCGTGGCGCGGTATAGCCGCCACGCCGCAACGCGGATGGGTGGCCGAGCGGTTGAAGGCAGCGGTCTTGAAAACCGCCAGGGGTTTACGCCCCTCGTGGGTTCGAATCCCACCCCATCCGCCAATTTTATACCCTAAGGCATTGAAAATGCCTGTTTAATGTGAGTTATGACCGACTATTACCTCAATTCTTACCTCAATGCGGCGCGACTAAGTAGCGATCGATGGCCCATAAAACCGGTCGGGGCAGCTTCCGGTGTCAATCA
>SHWN01000019.1 GCA_009693795.1 Acetobacteraceae bacterium | reverse complement strand
CCCCCTTGCTGGCGCTATAGGCCACGGTGGGCGGCATCGCCCAATGATGACCTCGCAATCCTTCCACCGACGCTATATTGAGAATGCGCCCCGTGCGCGCCGGGATCATCGCCTGCTTCGCCACCGCCTGGGCCAGTTGAAACACTGCGGTCAGATTGACATTGATCACTTTGTCCCACGCCTCTGGCGGAAAATCTTCCGCAGCTGCGCCCCAGGTCGCACCCGCATTATTCACCAGAATATCGATGCGCCCCTGCGCGCGCAGCACCTGCTCACACAGGCTGGCGGGGCTGCCCGGCTGGCCCAGATCGGCGGCAATCGCACTGGCCGCCAGCCCACGCGCGCGCAACCCAGCAGCCGCATCATCCAGATCGGCGGCCTTGCGCGCCGTCAGCACCACATGCGCCCCCGCCTCGGCCAAGGCTTCGGCGATTTGCACACCCAGCCCACGCGATCCACCGGTGATGATCGCCACCCGCCCGCTCAGTTGAAAAAGTTCTTGCATCGCCGTCATAACACGCAGTCCTTTGTCGGACGTGACCCCGCCGCTGATCATAGCGCGCCAGCGCCATAATCAGGAGAGCCAGATTGCGCGATGCCCCTGCCGGCGAAATACGTGCCATGACCACCCCGGACGGCGCGCGACTGGAATACGGGGTTCTGGGCGAGGGCCAACTTTTGGTCATGCTGTAGGGCCTAACCAACCTAGTGGTGACGAAGGCGGATATCCTTGCCTTCTGCCCACCCAGCCTGTGGCTTTATGGCGCGACCAGTTTTCCCTTCGAAGCCCGCATCGCCGACCAGCTGTGCGCTTTGCGCCCCTATCTGTCCGTCATCACGATCGAAGACGCCGGCCATAACGTGCATCAGGACGAGGCAGCGGCAGTGAACCAGGCAGCCTTCACTTTCTGACCGCGTAACCTGATCACCCCAGCATCGGCGGCGCCTTCGCCTTCCAATCAGTGGCGTTTTCCCAAGCCCAACCGATCCGTAACGCCGTCGCTTCATCGCCCCCCCGGCAGATAATCTGCAAGGATGTCGGAAGCCCAGCGGATGAAAGCCCGTTCGGCACCGCCAAGGCGCAAAGATCGAGAAAATTTACCCAGCGCGTGGTGAAAGCCGGGCTGGTAGACTGGTCCACGTCGGCAACGGGAATCGCTGGTGTCATCGATGTCGGTGTCAACACCGCATCGATCCCATCGAGGCCAGCCACGAAGGCCTGCTTCAGCCGCGCGCGATCGGCCAATGTATCCAGATATTGCCTCGATGAAATCGCTGCGCCCGCACGTACGCGCGGCCGCACCGCGGCATCCACCGGCAGGGCGTTATTATCGGCAATATCACCGACCAGCGCATAAGCTTCCGCCGAAATAATCCACCCCACCTGATTACCCGCTTCGCGAAAGCTGGTGGTGCGCGGCATATCCACGATCTCCGCCCCCATCGCGGCCAGGTCGGCCAAGGACCGGTCATAGGCCGCCAGCACGTCCACATGCATGCCCGCGCGCTCCGCATCCGGCATGCGCGCCAAACGCAGCCCCTTCACACCCCGCCGCAACCCCGCCATCGGGTTGCTGGGAACGAGGGAGAAAGTTTGCGGATCGCCCGCATCGCCACCTTGCAGTAATTCCAACAGAATGGCGCAATCCTCCACGCTGCGGGTCATCGGGCCCGGCGTGTCCAATGTGTGCGAGAGCGGCAGCACGCCATGGGTGCTGATCCGCCCAATCGTGGTCTTCAATCCGGTGATCCCGCACCAGGAAGCTGGCATGCGCACCGATCCTCCGGTATCCGTGCCAATGGCGCAGGGCGCCATGCGCGCCGCCACGGCAACACCAGAACCGGACGACGAGCCACCCGGCGTGCGATGCGTGGTCGCATCCCACGGATTCCACGGCGTCCCCATGTGCTGATTGGTACCCCAGCCGCCATAGGCAAACTCCACTGTATGGGTTTTCCCCAACACGATCATGCCCGCGCCGATCAGCTTTTTCGCCAAGGTCGCGGTACGTGGCGATAGTCTGTCCTTCCACACCGCCGACCCACCGGTGGTGATCCGGCCTTGCAGATCCACCAGATCCTTCAGCGCGACCGGAATGCCATGCAGCGGCCCAAGGCCGTGGCCCGACCTAATCGCCCGATCAGCCGCCTCCGCCGCCAACCGCGCTTCGTCGGCATAGACGCTGACAAACGCCCGCAGTTTCGGCTCCAGTGCCGCGACGCGCGCCAGGCAGGCTTCCACCACATCCACCGGCGAAAACCGCCGTGCCTGTAGACCGGCGGAAAGTTCATGCACGGCAAGATTGGAAAGATCGTCGCTCATGGTGTTACTCCAGCTTCAGCTTGGTCCGCTCCACCCAGACACGGTATGTCTCGGTCTCGGCTTTCATCTGCTCACGCAACTCGGCGGGCTTGGCGTTGAAGGTGACGAAGCCGATTTTCAACATGCGTTCCATCACCTCCGGCTCGACGTTCAATTCAGCCATTGCCTTGGCGATGATGTCCATGATCTCTTGCTGCACCCCGAGCGGGGCATGGATCCCACCCCAGACGCGCAGCGGCTCGATCTGATAGCCCTGCTCGGCGAAGGTCGCCACTTGCGGGAATTCCGGATGCCGCCGGCCGCTGATCACTCCCAGCATTTTTACCTGGCCGATCCGAACCTGCTGAAAAAACAGATTGTCGATCATCATATCCACCCGCCCGGCCAGCATGTCGGGCAACGCCTCCGCTCCGGTGCGATAAGGGATATGGGTGATCTGCACCCCGGCCAACATGTTGAACGCCTCGCCGCGCAGATGCGTGGCAGTGCCGACACCCGGGGACGAGAAGGTCAGCTTGCCGGGATTGGCCTTCGCATGCGTGATGAGTTCCTGCAGGTTGTTATAGGGCGCGTCCTTCAACACACCGAAGGCATAGACAAGCTCCCCATAGGGGGCCACCGGAGTCAGATCCGAAGCTTTATAATTGACGGACCGCAACTGCGGCAGCAACACCATCGGCGCATTCGGGCCGCAATAGAGCGTGTAACCATCGGGCACTGAACGCACGACGGATTCCGTGCCCACCTGGCCTGACGCACCCGCACGGTTTTCCACGATGAAGGGCTTACCCAGCTTGCGTTGCAGCCCATCCGCCACCACGCGCGCAGGCAAATCGGCAGCGCCACCTGCCGGGTAGGGCACCACCAGCTTCACTGGTTTTTCCGGCCAGGCCGCCAGCGCACTGCCCGCCATGGCGGCCGTAATACCCAACGCCAAGAGAATACGAAAAAACATCAATACAAATTCCCCGATAAATATGGCGCTTCAACCTACAAGCGAAAAACGCAGCACGGCACGGATCACCGCGCCGCGCCACCCAAGCGCAAGGCTTACTTATCCAGCCAGTACGTATCCAGACGCCAGCAATCATAAAGCCCGAAGAACTCGTACGGGTTATGGCCCTTCACGTAGTTGTACCAGACATCGTTGATCTTCTCCCACGACATCGGCAGCAACGGCGGATCATTCTCCATGATGTCCTCGGCCTTGCGGATCAGCGCCAACCGCTTCACCGCATCGGTCTCCTGATCAATCTGCACTGTCAGCTCCTGGAACGGCTTGTTATCCCAGAAGGAGTAATTCTGTGGCCCGTTTTTGCCATACCAAGCATTAAAATAATCCGACGGATCGAGCAGGGTAGAGACGATGGCGCCGATCGCCAGATCGAAATTGCCCTTGGCGGAATCGTCGAACCAGACGGATTCCACCACCGTGCGCAGCTTGGTATCCACATTCAGGGTCTGCTGCAGCATGGCCTGAATGGCCTGCGCCCACACCTTGAAGCTGGCCACGTCGCGCACGAGGTAATCCAGATCCTTGATGCCATTGGCATAACCGGCTGCCGTCATCAACGCCTTGGCTTCCTTCACCGCCGCGGTGGGGTCGGGCTGATAGCCCACGCGCTTGACCAGCTGGTCCTTCGGCGTGGCGAATTCGCTGAACGGGTAAATGAAGCCGCCCACCATCATCGGCGCGATATCCTTCACCACATCCACCAGCACCGCCTTGTCCAGCACCAGGTGGAAGGCGCGGCGGACGCGCGGATCGTCCATCGGCTTCTTCTTGTTGTTCATCCAGGTGGCCTGGATGACGCTCTGGTAATAATCGGTGGTCGACATTCCCGGCGTGGCCTTGGCCTTGCGCGCCGTGCCGGGATCGGTGATGCGGATATAATCCACCCGCCCGGACAGCACGGCCGACCCAAGATCGGGGGAGAACGGCAGCGCATGATAGAATTCCACCCCATCCAGATAGGGTAGGCCCTTGTTCCAGTAGGTTGGGTTCTTTTCCATCACCCACAGCTCGTTCTCGACGCGCCGCTTGGACTTGAACGGCCCGGTGCCGGGAATATTCTCTACCCGGCGCAGGTTATACGCGTTGTCCTCCAGGGTCTTCTTGCGGAAAATCCCATTCCAGCCGGAGGCGATTGACGACATGATGAAATTCGCCGGCCGCGCCTCAGACAGCTTGAACTGCACGGTTTTCTTATCCGGCGCGACGATTTCGCTCACCGTCTTGAACAGGGTGGATCGCGGGATCGACACGCCCTGCGGCGGCTTGGAGATGCGGTCAAACGTCGCCTTCACATCGTCACTGGTCAGCTCCGCGCCATCATGGAACTGCACCCCTTCACGCAGATGGAAGGTGAATGTCTTGTTGTCCTTGGACACCTCCCAACTATGCGCCAGGTCGGGGATGATGGTCTTGCCGGAATTGCGCGGATCGCGGCGCACCAGCAAATCATACATACAAGCCTGACTGCCCAGATTATTGATGGTGCCCGATTGGTGCAAATCGAAATGCGGCTGGCGGCTGGTGATGCCGACCTTCATCACGCCGCCCCGCTTCGGATTGGGCTCCGGCGCGGCGAGCTGGAATTTGGAGCCGTCGAATTCATTGGCAACCTGCGCCAGCGCATAGCCCGGCGGCAGGCCCAGCACGGCCGCGGCGGCGCTGGTTTTCAGCAAATCCCGGCGGGACCAGGGCGTAGCGTGCGGCTCGCGCGGCAGATTCTTGGCAGTCATATTAAAGCGTCTCCCATAGGTGGTGAAAATACAGCGCGCCACGCCGCAAACAGCGCGCTCGCCGTTGCCCGCAAGCTAGCATGGATTGCCGCCATGTCACGCCTGGGCTCCGCTGGCGCCCCGAAACCAGGGTGCCCTGTAACCAGTGTCAGGACAACGCGGAAACCGACCGGGCCGGGTCTCCCCGGCCCGGCGCGGGCGACCTATTTGTCCAGCCAGGCCACGTCGAATCGATTGACGTCGTACAGCCCGAAATAGTCGTGTGGCCGGATGCCCTTCACATAATTATACCACAGGTCGAAGATCTTTTCCCATGCGATCGGCAGCAGTGGCGGGTCCATTTCCATGATGTCCTCGGCCTTGCGCACCAGCGCCTTGCGCTTGACCGGGTCAATTTCCCGGTCAATCTGGACCAGCACCGCCTGGAACTCCTTATTGTCCCAGAAGCTGTAGTTCTGCGGCCCTAACTGCTCGCCTTTCTTGCCATACCAGGCGTTGAAATAGTCCGACGGGTCGAGCAACGAGGAGACGATGGCACCGATCGCCAGATCGTAATTGCCGCTGGCCGCGTCCTCAAACCAGATGGAATCCACCACCGTGCGCAACTTGCATTCTACATTCAGGGTCTGCTGCAGAATGGCCTGAATCCCCTGCGACTCGAGGCGCCAGTGGGCTATGTCGCGCACCATGTAGTCCAAGGTCTTGAAGCCGTTGGCATAGCCGGCGGCGGCCATCAGCGCCTTGGCTTCCTTCACCGCCGCGGTAGGGTCGGGCTGGTAGCCAAGCCGCTTGGCCAGCTCCTCCTTCGGGGTGGCCCATTCGCTGAACGGATAGATGAAGCCGCCCATGATCTTCGGCGTGAGGTCCTTCACCATGTCCACCATCACCGCCTTGTCCAGCACCAGGTGGAAGGCGCGGCGCACCCGCGGATCGTCGAGCGGCTTCTTGCGGTTATTCATCCAGGTCGCATGCACCACGGCCTGGTAATAATCGATCCCGCTCATGTTCGGGCGCGACATCGCGACGCGGTAGGTCGCGGGGTCCGCGATGCGCACGTAATCCACGCGGTTGGAAATGAAGGCGGAACCCAATTCCGGCGAGAACGGCATGGCGTGGAAGATTTCCAGCCCATCCAGATAGGGCAGATCCTTGTTCCAGTATTTGGCGTTGCGTTCGAACGTCCACCGCTCATTTTCCACCCGCTGCTTGGAAATGAACGGCCCGGTGCCGGGAAACACCACCACCTTCCGCAGATTGTACTGGTTATCTTCCAGCGTCTTCTTGCGCAGGACCACATTCCAGCCGGACGCGATGGACGACATGATAAAATTTATCGGCCGGGCCTCCGCCATCTTGAACACCACCGTGGACTTGTCCGGCGCCGAGACGGATTCCACCGCGCTGAACAGCACCGAGCGTGGAATGGAAACGCCGGACGGCGGCTTCATGATCCGGTCGAAGGTGGCCTTCACGTCCTCCGCCGTTAGCTCCGCCCCATCATGGAACTGCACGCCCTGACGCAGCTTGAACGTGTAGGTCATGCTGTCCTTGGCAATCTCCCAGCTATGCGCCAGGTCCGGGATGATGGTCTTGCCGGAATCACGCGGGTCGCGCCGGATCAGATTGTCGAACTGGCAGCCCTGGGTGCCGATATTGGCGAAGGTACCGGACTGGTGCACATCGAAATGCGGCAGGCGGGAAAAGTACGCGGCGCGCAGCACACCGCCCCGCTTTGGGTTCGGCTCCGGCGCCGCGAGCTGAAACTTCGAGCCGTCGAACTCAGTGGCCACATTTTGCGCCACGCTCAGGCCCGGCAGCAGCCCGGCCACGGCCGCCGCGGCGGCGCCCCCGCTTTGGATGAATGTCCGACGCGACGTTTTCTTGTTTGGCATTCTTTTTTTGCTCCCTGAGTATTAGTCTTGGCTGAATAACCGTCTTGGGCGAAGGGCCGTTGCACCTGCCGGGCTCTACCTCAACCAGGGTGGCAAGCTAGAACAGCCTGCCACCCCGTCAGGCGGACGCTATTTGTCTAGCCAGACCGTGTCCAGCCGGGTTACGTCATAGGCGCCAAAATATTCGTCCGGCCTGTGGCCCTTGACGTAACTAAACCAGACATCATTCAATTTTTCCCAGGTCATCGGCATCACTGGCGGATCGTTTTCCATGATCGCCTCCGCCTGCCGGATCAGGACCATGCGCTTCACCGGATCCACTTCCCGATCGATCTGGACCGCCACATCCTGGAATGGCTTATTGTCCCAGAACGAGTAGTTCTGGGGCCCACCCTTGCCATACCAGGCATTGAAGTAATCCGAGGGGTCCAGCAACGTCGACACAATCGCACCGATGGCAAGATCGAAATTGCCGCTGGCCGTGTCGTCGAACCAGACCGATTCCACCACTGTCCGAATCTTGCATTCGACATTCAGTGTCTGTTGCAGCATCGCCTGTACCGCCTGCGAGATCAGCCGCATGCTGGCGACATCTCGGACCATATAATCGAGCCCCTTAATGCCATTGGCATAGCCCGCCGCCGCCATCAGCGCCTTGGCTTCCTTCACCGAAGCTGTCGGATCAGCCTGATAGCCAAGCCGCTTTTCCAGCTGATCCTTGGGTGTGGCGAATTCAGAGAACGGATAGATGAAGCCGCCCACCATATGCGGCACGACATCCTTCACGACATCGACCAGCACCGCCTTGTCAATCGCCAGATGCAAGGCCCGGCGCACCCGCGGATCATCCAACGGTTTTTTTCTGTTATTGGCCCAGGTGCCGTAGATGACGCTTTGGTAATAGGTCGCACCGGTCATCCCCGGGGTGGCCTTAGCACGCTTGATGGTGCTAGGGTCCGTCGCGCGCACATAATCCACGCGATTGGAGATGATGGCCGAGCCCATTTCTGGCGAGAATGGCAGCACGTGATAGAATTCGATGCCGTCCAGATAAGGCAGGCCCTTGTTCCAGTAATTGGTATTTTTCTCCACCACCCAAAGCTCATTCTCCACCCGCCGCGTGGTCTTGAACGGGCCGGTACCTGGATACGTGACAAGCTTACGCAGGTTATAGGCATTATCCTCCAACGTTTTCTTACGCACGATCGTATTCCAGCCGGACGCGATGGACGACATGATGAAATTGATCGGCCTCGGTTCCGAGAGCTTGAAGGTGACAGTGTATTTATCCGGCGTGGTAATTTCCTCCACCGCCTTGAACAGCACCGAACGTGGCATGGAAATGCCGGTCGGCGGCTTGATGATGCGATCGAAGGTGGCTTTCACATCTTCGGCGGTTAGTTCTGCGCCGTCGTGAAACAAGACATCTTTACGTAAAAAGAACGTATACGTCTTGCCATCCGCGGCGAGGTCCCAGCTATGCGCCAGATCCGGAATGATCGTCTTGCCGGAATCGCGCGGGTCGCGCCGGATTAGATTGTCGAACATGCAGGCCTGGGTGCCCAGATTGTTGAACGTGCCCGATTGATGAACATCGAAATGCGGCTGGCGGCTGGTAAACCCAACCCGCAAGACGCCACCACGCTTGGGATTGGGCTCCGACGCGGCGAGTTGGAATTTCGAGCCATCATATTGCAGGGGGATCTGCGCCATTGCTTCCCAGCCTGGCACGGCCAGCATAGAAGCCGACGCGGCACCGGTTTGCAGGAAATGGCGGCGGGTCCAAAAAGCAGCCTCGGACGCATCAGGCGTGAGTGCCACGGACGGGGGTTCGGACCGGTTTTGCGGATCGCTCATCTTACGTTAGCCTCCCATATGGTCTTTTCTTGATTGAAGGCGGTGTGCTTTATCTTACTCAGTCAAGTCTAAGCTGCGGTATCGTTGACACGCAAAATTTGGGAAGTCACCTTGAATCAAGCAATGATGGCCGATGCGACCGCCAGAGACCCACGCGTGGTGTCCGAGCAGACGGTGCTGCAACTCGACAATCTGGAAACCCATTTCTTCACCCAGGATGGCGTTGTCCGGGCCGTGGACGGCGTATCCTACAGCGTGCGCAAGGGGGAAACCCTTGGCGTGGTAGGGGAGTCTGGCTGCGGCAAAAGCGTCACGGCACTCTCCATCCTGCGTCTCGTGGCCAATCCGCCGGGGAGGATTGTGGGTGGGAAAATTCTTTTTGACGGCAAGAACCTGCTCGACCTGCCCGAGCAGGAGATGGAACATATTCGCGGCAACCGGATTTCCATGATTTTTCAGGAACCTATGACGTCGCTAAACCCCTTGCTGACCATCGGCAAGCAGGTGGGGGAAGCCATCGCCCTGCACCAAAACCTGTCCGGCAAACAAGCGATGGATCAGGCAGTGGAAATGCTGCGCCGGGTCGCCATCCCAGAACCGGAGCGCCGAGTACATGCCTACCCGCATCAGTTGTCTGGTGGCATGCGTCAACGCGCGATGATCGCCATGGCGCTGTCCTGCAACCCGGAAGTGCTGATCGCCGATGAACCGACCACGGCGCTGGATGTCACCATCCAGGCGCAGATCCTCGATCTGATGCGCGATCTGCAAACCAAATTCGGCACCGCCATCCTGCTGATCACGCATGATATGGGCGTGGTCGCGGAAAACGCCGACCGCGTGGTGGTAATGTATGCTGGGCGCAAGGTGGAAGAAGCGCCGGTGGATGATCTGTTCGATCATCCGGGTCATCCCTATACGAAGGGCCTGCTCGGATCGATTCCGCAAATGGATGCCGCCGCGCATGCCGAAGCCGGCCGGGTGCGATTGAACGAGATCAAGGGCATGGTGCCCGCCTTGGCCAACCTGCCGCCGGGCTGCACCTTCGCGCCGCGCTGTTCCTATGCCACCGCGCAATGCCACGCCGAATATCCGCCGCTGCAGGAACGCCGCCCAGACCATTTCATCGCCTGCTGGCACGCCGAACAGATCCTGGGAGAGAGCGCATGAGCGGCACTAACGGCGCCAGCGCAGCAACAACAGGCCCGCTGCTGGAAGTGCGGGACCTGAAAAAACATTTCCCGATTTACAAGGGCGTGTTCTCCCGCGTCGCGGGGCAGGTCTATGCGGTGGATGGCGTATCCTTCCAGATCAACAAGGGCGAAACACTGGGGTTAGTCGGCGAAAGCGGCTGTGGCAAATCCACTGTCGGGCGGACCTTGCTGAAATTGCTGGAGCCCACCGCGGGCAGCATCCATGTGCGCGGCACCGACATCACTGCCCTCACTGGCGAGGAGATGATGCCCTATCGCCGGCAAATGCAGATGATCGCGCAGGATCCCTATGCCGCGCTCAATCCGCGCATGTCGGCCGCCGAAATTGTCGGCGAACCGCTGACCATCCATCAGGTCGGCTCCCGCGCCGAGCGTCGCGATCGCGTGGGTGCGCTATTTGAGCGTGTCGGCATGCGCCCGGAGCGGATGTTCTCCTATCCACATGAATTCTCCGGCGGCCAGCGCCAGCGCCTCGGCATCGCGCGCGCTTTGGCATTGAGCCCGGAACTGATCGTCGGCGATGAACCGGTCTCTGCGCTGGACGTCTCCATCCAGGCGCAGATCATCAACCTGCTGATGGATCTGCAGGACGAGTACAAACTCTCCTATCTGTTCGTCGCGCATGATCTGGCGGTGGTGGAGCATATAAGCCATCGCGTGGCGGTGATGTATCTCGGGCGCATCGTGGAGATGACTGACAAGAAAACCTTGTTCGACATGCCGCTGCATCCCTACACTGAAGCGCTGCTCTCCGCCGTGCCAATCCCGAAGGCGCGGGCGCGCGGGCGTAAACGAGTGATCCTGACCGGCGATGTGCCGAGCCCGATCAACCCACCACTAGGCTGCCATTTTCATGCCCGCTGCCCATACGCAATGAAGCGCTGCCGGGAAGATATACCGCCACTGCGCGAAGTCGCCATCGGGCATTTCGCAGCCTGCCATCTGCATGAAACGGGGCCGACCTTGCCATTGGCACGGCCTGCGGGGGCGATAGCATAGCAGAAGAAAGGTCGGGGCTCTGCCCCGAACCCTGCCAAGGCCGCATTCTCAGTTCACAATCTGGCGGATCACCGCGAGGGCCTCGTCGATACCGGCCCGATCCACATCCAGATGCGTGCAGGCACGCGCCCGATACGGGCCCATCGAGCCAAAACTAACACCGTGGCGGCGCGCCCGCTTCGCCAGCTCCGCCGCCGTCAGGCCAAGAGCCGAGGTATCGAAGAACACCAGATTAGTCTCCGGATCTTCCACCGTCAGACCATCGATCTGCGCTAGGCCGCGCGCCAGGGCTTTCGCATTGGCGTGATCCTCGGCCAGCCGGTCAATATTGTGATCGAGGGCATAGATACATGCCGCCGCACAAATGCCGGCCTGGCGCATGGAACCACCAAAACGCTGCTTCCAACGCCAGGCATGGCCGATAAATTCTTCGCTCCCGCAAAGCACCGCGCCCAACGGCGCACCCAGACCCTTGGTGAAATCCAGCCAGACCGTATCGCAGTTCGCCGCCATCTCGGCAGCGGGAATGCCGGTCGCGACCACGGCGTTCATCAGCCGAGCACCGTCCATGTGCGTCGCCATACCGGCCTCATGCGCCGCCATCAGCACCGCATCCAGCTTCGCCTGCGGCCAGACGGACCCGCCACCGAGATTCGACGTCTGCTCCACCTCCACTAGGGTTTGCGGTGGAGCGTACCGGGTTTTGGCGCGAAACGCGGCGCGCAAGGTGCCCGCATCGAACTGGCCGCGTGCACCGGGCAGGCCGGTGAGCAGCGCGCCAGTCAGCGCGCTCGCGGCACCACCTTCGCTGGAGATGATATGGGCTTGCTGATGCGCCAACACCTCATCCCCGGCCCTGCAATGGGTGCGGATCGCAATCTGGTTGCACATCGTGCCGGACGGCATGAACACCGCCGCTTCCTTGCCCATCAACGCCGCCATGCGGGCGCATAATTCATTGACGGTCGGGTCCTCGCCGAACTGCTCGTCGCCGAGGTCGGCCGCCATCATCGCCTGCTTCATGGCCAATGTCGGCTTGGTCTGGGTATCTGAATAGAGATTAACCCGCGCCGGCGGCGTTCCGGGTTCGGGGCGGGGTGGGGCATGCACCATGGTTCGTCTCTCAGGGCTGAAAAGGACATGTAGCAAAGCAGGCAATCGCCATCCGCGCCAGGGGCCTCCCAACGCCGCGTTCAAGTCGTCACGATCATGGCAACGCCAGCTCCCGCGTCACACACAGATCAGCATCTGCCTCCACATTACGCCCGCTGCGATAGATCACCGCGATCCGATAGCGGCATTGCCCAGCAACCGGCAAAGCGAGGTCAAAGATCGCGTCACCGTCGCACACACACCACCCAGGCGATCGGCGCCGCGCGGGCTACCCGACGGATCAGCAAACACAGCCACGATGCTCATCCTGCCAGCATTGCGCAACCGTATGACCCCGGCCGGCGGTGGGCTGGCAACCAACCACCGGCGCGTGCCGGGTGATGCGGCGGGCGGTACGCCCGGCTGCTGGTCCGATTTCTGAGCATGGACAGGCCAGGCAGCCAAACATGCCAACAATAGCAACAGGCGCCGCATTGAAAGTCCCACGGAATAAACACGGACAACGGATATGGCCCAGAGGATATGGCCCGACCCGCGCAACGCCAATTGGCTGGATCAGGACAACGCCGGCACTACCGCCCCGTCCGACGCCGGGCCATAGATGTCGCGCGCCCGGGCATGAAACGCGCCTACCATGCGCCGTACCGCTTCTTCGAACACAACGCCGATCACCGCCTGCAAGGCCCGCGAGCGGAATTCGAAATCGACATGAAAATCCACCACGCAACCGCCCGCGATGGGGCTGAAATTCCAGCGATTGGTCAAATACCGAAACGGCCCGTTTTCATAGCGTACGACCATGCCGCGCGGGCGATCCAGCGCGACGCGCGATGAAAAACTCTCCCGAAACGGCCCAAAGCCAATGGTCAGATCCGCGGTAAGTTCATCCACCGAGCGCGAACGCACCCGCGCGGCGGCGCACCAGGGCAGGAATTCCGGATATTTTTCCACATCCGCCACTAGATCGAACAATTGATCCACCCGGTATGGCAGGTCCTGACGATCCGCAAACGCCGGCATGCCTGCTAGCTCCTGGCTACGCGCGCGGCGCGCAAGGCGACAAAATCAGCGTCCGCATGATAGGAACTACGCGTGAGCGGCGTGGCGGAGACGAGCAGAAACCCCTTGCCGCGTGCCATCGCCGCAAGATCAGAGAATTCATCCGGCGTGACAAACCGATCCACCGCCGCATGCTTGACCGTCGGCTGGAGATACTGACCGACCGTGAGGAAATCCACATCCGCGATGCGCAGGTCATCCATCACCTGGCCAATTTCCGCGCGCGTTTCCCCTAGCCCAACCATCAAGCCAGATTTAGTAAAAATACCAGGGTTACCAGATTTGACCGCATCCAGCAGACGCAGAGACTGATAATAGCGCGCGCCCGGGCGGATTGTCGGGTAAAGCCGCGGCACGGTTTCTAGATTATGATTAAAAACATCAGGCGGCGCGCTGGCTATGATCTCAGTCGCGCCCGGTTTACGCAGAAAATCCGGCGTGAGTATTTCTATCGTCGTGCCGGGCGTGACGGCGCGAATGGCCCGCACCACCGCAGCGAAATGCGCTGCCCCACCATCGCCCAGATCGTCGCGATCGACAGAGGTGATCACCACATGCACCAGCCCCAATTTCGCCACCGCGTCCGCCACGCGAGCCGGTTCATCCACATCGAGCGGCCCGGGCTGGCCGGTAGCGACATTACAAAAGGCGCAGGCACGGGTACAAAACTCGCCCATGATCATCATGGTGGCGTGGCGCTGGGACCAGCATTCGCCGATATTCGGGCAGGCGGCTTCCTCGCACACCGTCGTCAGGCGGTTCTCACGCATCAGTGCGCGGGTTTCATGATAGATGGGATGCGTAGGCGCCTTCACCCGAATCCAGGCTGGCTTGCGCTGGATCGGATTGTCCGGCCGGTGCTGCTTCTCCGGATGCCGGAGCATTGTCCCGGAAGACGCACCGCCGACGCGATGATCGATGACCGTGCGCGTGTTCATGGCCGCTTAGAAATGGATCGCACGCTTGTAAGCGTCAAGCACTGATTCATACATGGATTCCGAGATAGTGGGATGCGGAAATACCGTGTGCATCAACTCCGCCTCGGTCGATTCCAGGGTGCGGGCAATGACAAAGCCTTGGATCATTTCCGTCACCTCCGCGCCGATCATATGCGCGCCCAGCAACTCGCCGGTCTTGGCGTCGAACACGGTCTTAACGAGCCCTTCCGGCTCACCCAGAGCGATCGCCTTGCCATTGCCTATAAAGGGGAATTTACCGACGCGCACCTCCCGCCCGACCGCCTTCGCCGCGGCCTCGGTCATGCCGACAGAAGCCACTTGCGGGCGGCAATAGGTGCAGCCGGGAATGTTGCCCGTCGTGAATGGATGCACGTCCTGGCCGGCAATTTTTTCCACACAGACCACGCCTTCATGGGATGCCTTATGCGCCAGCCACGGCGGGCCGGCGACATCGCCGATAGCATACACACCCTGCTCCCCAGTGCGGCCAAAACCATCCACCACGACATGCGAGCGATCAATTTTGACCGAGGTACCTTCCAGGCCGAGATCCTCCACATTGCCGACAATGCCCACGGCGGAAATCACCCGCTCCACCACAATTTCCTGCGTCTTGCCGGCAGCCTCCACGAAGACGGTGACCGAGTTGGTAGATTTTTTGACGCCCTTTACCGTGGCGCCGGTCAGTATTTTCATGCCCTGTTTCTCAAACGCCTTGCGTGCCAGGACGGAAATCTCCTCATCCTCCACCGGCAGAACGCGCGCCAGCACTTCCACCACCGTCACCTCGGCCCCCAGATCGCGGTAGAAGCTAGCGAATTCCATGCCGATGGCACCGGAGCCGATCACCAGTAGCGATTTCGGCATGGCTTCCGGCACCATCGCCTCGCGGTAGGACCAGATCAGTTTTCCGTCGGTTTCTATACCCGGCAATTGCCGCGCCCGCGCACCGGTCGCGAGGATGATGTGCTTCGCGATCAACGTCGCGACCGGCTTGCCATCCTTACTCACCGCCACCGCGCCCCTGCCCGCCAGCCGGGCCATGCCGTCAATAACCGTAACCTTATTTTTGCGCAAAAGATGCGTCACGCCCTGCGACAATTGCTTCGCCACATTGCGCGAGCGCTGCACGATTTTGCCCAGATCGAAGCGCACATTGTCGGCCGAAAACCCGTACTCGCCGAGATGCTGCAACAAATGATTGATTTCCGAGGAACGCAGCAACGCCTTGGTCGGAATGCAGCCCCAGTTCAGACAGATGCCACCCAGCTGCGCGCGTTCCACCACGGCCGCCATCAAGCCCAATTGCGCGGCGCGAATGGCCGCGACATAGCCGCCCGGTCCACCACCGATCACGACCACATCGAATGTCTGCTCCGCCATTCCGAAACCCTTTCAGACCGCGAGCGCCGTCAGCGCCTCGCCCTGCAATTCCTGCGTCGCCCACTCATTGACCGCCGTCGCGCCCATGCGCCGGTAAAAATCAATCGCGGGCTGATTCCAGTTCAACACCCGCCATTCCATACCAATGCAGCCTTCCGCCATAGCTACGCGCGCCATGTGGCGGAACAATCCCAACCCAATGCCCTGCCCACGATGCGCGGGTTCAACAAACACATCCTCCACGAATAATCTCCGCCGACCGGCGAACGTAGACAGCGTAAAAAACCACAAACCCACCCCGACCGCCGCGCCATCGATCCAGGCCAAAGCCGCACGTGCTATGGCGCTGGGGCCGAATAATTCGCGGCGGTAATCCGCTTCTGTCGCCACGCAATGCGCGGTGAGTTTTTCGTAATCCGCCAGCCCACGGACCAGGCGCATCACCGCGGCAACGTCACCCACAGTTGCATCGCGCAGAATTACGGGGGCAATCACAGCAGCAGGCTCAACGGGTCCTCCATCAGAGTTTTGAAGACACCCAACCACTCCGCCCCCAGCGCACCATCCACTACGCGATGATCGACGGAGAGCGTGCAGGTCATCATCGTGGCCACCGCCAGCGCGCCGTCTTTTACCACCGGACGCTGCTGCCCGGCCGCGACAGCCAGGATCGCGGCCTGCGGCGGATTGATGATGGCGGCAAATTTGCTCACGCCATACATGCCCATGTTGGAAACTGAGAACCCGCCGCCCTGAAATTCTTCCAGCGTTAATTTTCCACCACGCGCGCGGACCGAAAGATCTTTCATCGCGTTGCTGATGGAGAAAAGCCGCTGTTCATCGGCTCGGCGAATAATCGGCGTGATCAACCCGCCCGGGATCGCCACGGCGACGGAGATATCCACGTCGTTGTAAAGTATGATGTGATCCTCGGTCCAGGACGCATTAACCTTCGGCACGCGCCGCAACGCCATGCCAGCCGCCTTGATCACGAAATCATTCACCGACAGCCGGTAAGCCCCCGCGCCCTCAGCCGGGGCGCGCGCATTCAGATCGGCACGCAGTTTCAGAAGCGCATCCAGCTCAATATCCATCGAGACATAGAAATGTGGCACTGTGGATTTCGATTCCGTCAGCCGCCGCGCGATCACCTTTCGGATCGAACTATTAGGCAGCTTGGTGTGCCCGCCAGATGCAGCCGCCGGAGCGAGCACGCGCGGCGCACCTGCCGATGGGGCGGTCTTCCGCACGGCCTCGATATCGGCGCGCACAATCCGCCCGTTGGGGCCGCTTCCACGAACAGAGGAAAGTTCGATCCCAGCCTGCAACGCCATCCGCCGGGCCAGCGGAGACGCAAAGATCCGCTCCCCCGCGGAATGCCCATTCGCCGGAGTAACCGAAACGGCCAGTTCCATCGCCACCGCAGCAGGCGTGGCAATGACGGCAGTTATGGGAGCTCTGATTGGGGCAGCCACCGGAGCCGCCCGCGCAGGCGCGGCGCCGGCGGGCACATCTTCGCCCACATCCACCAATATGGCGATCGGATCATTTACTTTTACGCCTTCGGTGCCGTCGCTGACGAGAATGCGACCCAGAACGCCCTCATCCACCGCTTCCACTTCCATCGTGGCCTTGTCGGTTTCAATCTCGGCTATCACCTCGCCGGCCTTGATTGTATCGCCCTCTTTTTTCAGCCAGCGCGCCAATGTGCCTTCCGTCATCGTCGGGCTAAGTGCCGGCATTAGAATATTGGTTGCCATTGGCCCGTTCCCCTCAGATCAGCTTCTTGACCGCGTCCACGACCCAATCGGGTTGTGGCAAAGCGAGGCGTTCTAGATTGGCCGCATATGGCAGCGGCACATCGGCGCCATGCACGCGCACCGGCGGGGCATCGAGCCAGTCGAAGCAATGCTCGATCGCTGTCATCGTCACTTCCGCACCGATCCCGGCATAAGGCCAGCCTTCTTCCACCGTCACCAGACGGCTGGTCTTCTTCACACTGTTGGCGATGGTTTCGGTATCTAGCGGGCGCAGGGTACGCAGGTTGAGAATTTCTGCCGAAATCCCCTGCGCGGCCAGGATTTCCGCCGCCGCCAACGCCACGCCCACCATGCGCGAAAAGGCGACGATCGTGACATGTTCACCCACACGCTCAATCTTCGCCTTACCGATCGGAAGAATAAAATCGGGATCGGTCGGGCATTCAAAACTCTGGCCGTAAAGAATCTCATTTTCCAAAAAAATCACAGGATTGGGATCACGAATCGCCGCGCGCAGCAGCCCTTTCGCATCCGCCGCCGACCACGGGGAAATAACCTTTAACCCCGGGCAATGCGCATACCAGGACGCATAGCATTGTGAATGCTGTGCCCCCACGCGCGAAGCCGCACCATTGGGACCGCGAAACACGATCGGGCAACCCATCTGCCCTCCCGACATATATAATGTCTTGGCCGCGCTATTGATGATCTGGTCCATGGCCTGCATAGAAAAGTTAAACGTCATGAACTCGATAATGGGTTTTAACCCGTTCATCGCAGCACCCACCGCCATGCCGGTGAAACCATGTTCAGTGATCGGCATATCGATCACGCGCTTGGCACCAAACTCCTCCAGAAGGCCCTGAGAAATCTTGTAAGCCCCCTGGTATTGCGCGACTTCCTCACCCAACAGAAAGACATCCGCATCCCGGCGCATTTCCAATGCCATCGCATCGCGCAATGCCTCGCGCACCGTGATGGGCGCGGTGGTTCCCCAATCTTTCTCCTCCGCCGCGTGCACCATCATCGCTGCGGGAGCGGGGGCAACGGCCACCGCCGGTGCCTGCACCAGTGCCGGCCGCACCGCACCATTGGACCCGCCATCCAGCACTGCGATCGGTGTGTTCACCGCCACACCTTCGGTGCCTTCTTCCACCAGGATACTGGACAATGTGCCTTCATCAACGGCCTCGACCTCCATCGTCGCCTTGTCGGTTTCGATTTCGGCGATGACATCACCCGCCTTCACCGCATCGCCCGGCTTTTTGAGCCAGCGGGCGAGCTTGCCCTCGGTCATGGTCGGGCTGAGCGCTGGCATCAGGATTTCGGTGCTCATCGGCTCAGCCGTCCACCAGCACGTCGGTGTAAAGTTCGCCGGGCGCGGGCTCCGGGCTCGTCTGGGCAAAATCGGCGGCATCCTGCACGATTGCCTTGACCTCATAATCGATGCGTTTGAAAACCGCGTCTTCGACACCAAGCGACTGCAGTTTGGCGCGCGCACCCTCGATACAATCGTGTTCGCTGCGCATGCGCTGCACTTCCTCACGCGTGCGGTATTTCGCGGGGTCCGACATGGAATGGCCGCGATAGCGATAGGTCTGTATTTCCAGCAGATAAGGCCCCTTCCCGGCCCGGCAATGCGCCACCGCCGTATCGGCCGCTGCCTTCACCGCAAGCACATTCATCCCATCCACCTTCACACCGGGAATGCCCCAGGCCGCGCCATTTTTCGACAGATCTCGGGAAGCCGAAGCCCGCTCGACGGAAGTGCCCATGCCATATTTATTATTCTCGATGATAAAAATGGTCGGCAATTTCATCAGCGCCGCCAGATTCATGCTTTCGAAGACCTGGCCCTGATTGGACGCGCCCTCGCCAAAATACGTGGCACTGACGCGATCATTGCCACGATACCAGTTGGAGAAGCCCAGCCCGTTACCCAGGCTGACCTGCGCACCGACAATGCCATGCCCACCAAAGAAATTCCTCTCCCGACTGAACATATGCATGGAGCCACCCTTGCCGCGCGAGTAGCCTCCCTCCCGCCCGGTCAGCTCCGCCATCACGCCGCGCGCATCCATGCCGCAGGCCAGCATATGGCCATGATCGCGGTAGGAGGTAATAACCTGATCGCCCTCGCCGAGCGCCGATTGCACACCCACGACAACCGCTTCCTGGCCGATATAGAGATGGCAGAACCCGCCAATCAGCCCCATGCCATAAAGCTGGCCGGCTTTTTCCTCAAACCTGCGGATCAGCAGCATGTCGCGAAAAGCACGCAGCAGCGGGTCGTGCGTCAGCGCCGGTATCTTGGCCTTGCCGCGTTTCGATGCCTCCGCCTTCCTAGTCTCGGTCTTCCCCGTCTCAGCTCGTCTGGTCTCGGCCGCCTGCGTCATTGCCGTGTCCCCCGCTGGATATACCGGATTTCCGACGGTAGATAAGCAAGCGAACAGATTTTTCGCAAGCGCTGATTCCAGAAAACCCTTATGATGCAATGCAATAGAGATATATAACTGATATTCAGTTAACTCTTTGACTCTCCCCGTATCACAGCCTTGGATCGCATCAAGCGTTATCTAAAAATGGCTACCTGAGCACAAATCTGTCGCCGAATTGCATGCGAACGCACGGTCATTGCCAATTCTCGGCGCGGTCACATCCGCACCTGCGTCCGCAGCGGGCAAATTCGGCCAATCAAACCGCCAGGTCCACCCGATTCCGTCCCTCGCCATTGGCATCATAAAGGGCGCGGTCTGCATTGCGCAGCAACACTTCCGGCGTTATGTCGCCACTCAGCGTGCGGGCCGTGCCAACGATGACTGTCAGTTTGCAGCGTTGGCCGGGGCCTGCAGCAGATCGCACTGGATGACACAACATTCGATTTCATCATCGAGGAACCCACCATCCGGCACAGCATGCCGCTCGCCAATTACCAACCGGGCTTCCTAGTCGATCAGATCCTGTCATTTTGACGTTTCGGGCGCTGAGCGCCGACATTCAACCTGCAGATGCTGGACTTCGCGATCGGTAATCTGTGTGTTGCCAAGTCCGTCAAGCCGATCAGAGAGCGGATGGCCGCCTGATTGCCCGATCCGCTGACCGGACCAGCTTCTAGCCGGCGCGCCGATGCGGCTCGGGCACCGGCGCGACGGTCGGCCCATCGGGGTTTTCCAATGCCATCAGCAAGGCTGCTCGCAGCTGACTCAATTTCCACTCGCTATTTACTTTTAAACCGAAGACGTCCTTGACATAAAACACATCGACGGCGCGCACGCCGTAAGTGGTGATATGCGCCGAGGTGATTTGCAGCCCCTGCTCGCTGATCGCCGCGGTGACATCGTGCAGCAGACCCAGTCGGTCGCGCCCGTTCAGTTCCAGGACGGTATGGGTGTTCGACGCCGTGTTATCGACCACGACGCGCGGCGGCACGTGGATCGCGCGAGTGCGCCGCCCCGGCATGGATTTGGATGCTTTCTTGATCTCCTGCGCCAATCGTAGCCGCCCTGACAAAGCCTGTTCGATCAACACGGCCAGCCGCGCCAAGCGATGCGGCGCATCAAAGGCACCACCTCCCATGTCCTGCACCCAGAACGTGTCGAGCGCCATGCCGTTGGTCAGCGTGTGAATGCGCGCATCGACGATGGAGGCACCGGCGACGGCCAACGCACCGGCGATCTTGCTGAACAACCCGGCATGATCGGCCGCATAGACGGTCACTTCAGTAACGGCCCGCGCCGGCAATGCCTCGGTATTGACCACCAGCAACGATTGGCGGCGCTCGGCCTCACGCACCAGACGGGCATGGCGGACATGGGTTTCTGTATCCAGTGACAACCAATAGCCAGGATAGCCGGCATTGAGAAAGGCCGCGACATCGTCGGCCGGCCAGTCGGCGAGTTGCTCCGTCACCGCCTGTTTGGCCCGCTGCACCCGCCCGTCACGTTCCGTGGAGGCCAGACCACCGGCCAGGGCATCGGCGACGCGAGCATAGAGATCGCGCAGCAAAGTGGCCTTCCAGGCATTCCACACTTTTGCCGAGACAGCGCGCATATCGGCGACGGTTAATATCAGCAGCAGCCTCAGGCGTTCCGGCGACTGGATGGTCTCGGTAAGGTCCAGGATGGTTTTCGGGTCGTCAATGTCGCGCTTGAACGCCGTCTGGCTAAGCAGCAGATGATGCAGAACCAGCCAGGAGACGGTTTCAGTTTCCTCCGCGCTCATACCCAGCGCCGGGCAGACGGCCAGCGCCAGCTCCGCCCCCAACTCGGAATGATCGCCGCCGCGGCCCTTACAGATATCGTGCATCACCATCGCCATATACAGCGCACGGCGCGATTGCAGCTTGCCAACCAGTTCGGAAGCAACCGGCGCAATCTCCGCCAATTCGCCACGCTGCATCTCGTTAAGCACACGGATCGCCTCAATCGTATGCTCATCAACGGTGTAGATATGGTAAGTGTCGAATTGCATCTGCCCGACAATGCGCGCCCAATCGGGCAGCAGGCGGCCGAGCAGGCCAGTCTCGTTCATCACCCGCATCCAATGCGCGCCGTCGGCACGTTCCTGGTTACGCCCACCGCAAAGCAAATCCATGAACAGGGCGGCGGCGTCCGGATCCTTGCGCAGCAGAATCATGCGCCGTTCATTGCGGATCAGCGCGCGCAGGGCCAGCGGGTGAATGTCCAGATCACGATCGCGCGCAATTTGCAAGATGCGCAGCATTTGCAAGGGTTCCATGGAGAAGTCGCGCCCGGGGGCGGACATCAGCTTCCCCTCGGCCAGGATGAAGCCGGCATCGAGCACGGCCTTGTCGGTGATCTTACTGATAGCCGGCGGACCCAATGCTGTAAGCAACATCGCCGGTTCTACCACCCGCGTCAGCCGCGCAACATCGCGTGCGATCAGATGGTAATGGCGCATGAAACGTTCCACACCATTTTGGCGCGCATGCGGCATATAGCCCATGCGGGCGCCAATCACCGGTTGCAGATCGAAGGTGAGACGTTCTTCCGCGCGCCCGGCGACGTAATGCAAGTTAAACCGCACGGTCCACAGGAATTCCCACGCATGGCGGGCCTGCTTGGCTTCCAGTTCGGTGAGTACCGCGCCGGGGCCGGAGGCTTCCACCAATTCGGCCATGGTCTGGGTGCCATAGACATAGCGCGCGATCCAATAAAGCGTCTGCATATCGCGCAGCCCGCCCACACCTTCCTTAACGTTGGGTTCCACCATGAAAGGGGAGTCGCCATAGCGGCGGTGGCGGGCCTCGCGTTCGTCCTGTTTGGCGGTGATATATTCGGCGGCACCGCGCTCGGCACAGGCGGCACGAAACCGAGTACAGAAGTCATCGAACAAGGCCGCGTCACCGGCGATCCGACGGGCATCGAGCAGCGCCGTGCGTATGGTGACGTCCTTCGCACCCTGGGCCAGGCATTCAGCCACCGACCGTGTGGCATGCCCCACCTTCAACCCCAGATCCCACAGGAAGTAGAGCATATACTCAACCACCTGCAGCGTGCGCTGATCGGGTTCCGCCTCAGTCAGGAACAGCAGGTCGATATCGCTGAGCGGCGCCAGCGTGCCGCGCCCATAGCCGCCAGTAGCAGCCAGCGCCAGACGATCAAGCGGGGGCCCGGCCATGCGCGCCGGCATCGATGACAGAGGCGCCGATGGTGGGCGGATGGTCAGGGCATAAGTAAAAATTTGCGTGATCAGCTCATCCATTAGGCCCGACAGGCGGCGTGCGGCAATCAGGCCGGCGATCGGCTCGTCTTCAAAGGCCGTACGGATATCAGACTGGATGCGCCCCAGGCGGCGGCGGAATTTCGCCACAACGGCCTCCCGCGCGTCCTTCGCCAGTTGGGCGTCGAGATCTGGGCCGTCATTGCTGGTTGGCGTTTCGGGCATTATAGCGATGGTAGCGCCGGATCGGGCGTAGGAACAACAATCAAACGTTTTATTTCATACAGAAATGCCTGAGCCTCGCGCGGGCTCATTGCATCCAAGTCCAATCTGGCCAGGGCGTCATGCACCGGGTCGGGCACGGCATCGGGCAGGGGCGGTAGCGGTGTCGGGGCGGGAGCAAACAGCGGCAGGGCGTCGGTCATCACGGCACGCCCACCCAACGGGCCGGCGTTTTTTTCCAACAACGCCAGCAATTGTCCGGCGCGGCGCACCACCGGGGCGGGTACGCCGGCAAGTTCTGCCGCATGCACACCCCAGGATCGCCCAGCCGCGCCTTCTGCCACTTCATGCAAGAACACCACCGCTCCCTTCCACTCCTTCACCCGCATCGTATGCGGTGCCAAACGCGGCAGCCGGTCTGTAAGAGCACCAAGTTCGTGGAAATGTGTGGCGAAAATAGCGCGGCAGCGATTGGCGGTGTGCAGTGCCTCCAGCACCGCCCAGGCGATGGCGAGGCCATCCAACGTAGCAGTACCACGCCCGATCTCATCCACCACGACCAGGGATTTTGGCCCAGCCTGATGAAGGATGGCGGCGGTTTCGGTCATTTCCACCATGAAGGTGGAGCGCCCGCGCGCCAGATCATCGGCCCCGCCCACGCGGGAGAAGAGCCGGTCCACCACGCCGATGCGTGCCGCTTCGGCGGCAACCGGCTGGCCGGCCTGCGCCATAATCACGGCCAGGGCGTTCTGCCGGATGAAGGTGGATTTTCCCGCCATGTTCGGCCCGGTCAGCAGCAGCAAGCGGCGTTCCGGCGAGAGATCGCAATGGTTGGGCACAAACACCGCATGCCCACCGCCCGGCCCGGCGAGTGCGGCCTCCACCACCGGATGACGCCCGGCGGTGATAGTGAAGGCATCGTCATCGCTGATCAGCGGGCGGCACCATTTTCCGGACTCTGCCAGCCTGGCCGCCGATTGCGCCACATCCAGCCGTGCCAGCGCGCTGGCGCAGGCGGCCAGAGCGTCTGCATGCGCCAAGGCCTCACGCAGCAGATGCGCAAACACCACGCGCTCGCGCGCCGCCGCGCGATCGACGGCTTGCACGATACGCTGGTTCAGCTCCGCCAGTTCCGGGTTGGAGAAGCGCGCGCCATTGGCCATGCCCTGGCGCAGAGTTAGGTCCGGCTGCGCCTGGAGTTTTTCCACCGCCACCGCCGGCACCTCGATCACATAGCCAAGCTGCGCATGATACTTGATCTTCAGCGCCGCGACACCGTAGCGCTGGGCGTAATCCAGCTGCAGTTTTGCCAGTGTCCCGCGCGTATCGTCGCGCAAGGCGCGCTCGCCATCCAGTTCGCCGTCATAGCCGGGGCGGACGGCGCCGCCATCATCGAGGCGGAGTGGAGCCGGATCGGCCAGGGCGGCACGAAGCGATGCTTCCAATGCCGGATCAACCGCGAGCGCGACGGCGCATACGTTCAACACATGCGGCAACTGCCCTACCAAAGCAGCGCGCGCCGCCATGCCAGCTGCCAGCCCGTCACGGATCGCAGCCAGATCGCGGGGCCCTCCGCGTTGGAGGGAAATCCGCCCCAGCGCCCGAGCCATATCCGGCGCGGCGCGCAAGGCCACGCGCAGATCGCGCGCTGCGTCCAGGTTGACCAGCAGCCAGGACCAGCCATCCTGGCGCGCCGCGATTCCGGCGGGATCGGTCAGCGGCGCCGCAAGATGTTCGGCCAAAAGCCGGGCCCCGGCGGCGGAGAGCGTGCGCTGCACCGCGCCCAGCAAAGTGTGGGTAGTGCCGCCATCGCGCGCGCGCAATATTTCCAGGCTGGCGCGCGTCGCCGCGTCCATAGCCAGGGAGCCATCGCGCCCGCCGGGCATGGGTTGGGACAAACGTGGCAGATTTCCTGCCTGGGTGGCCCGCACATAATCGAGCGCCATTGCAGCAGCGGCAGTCTCCGCATCCGAAAAATGCCCAAATGCCTCCAGGCTAGCGACGGCGAAGGCATCCGCCAATTTGCGCCGCGCGGCCTGGGGGGCGGATGGCGAACCCTCCGGCCCGCGCCTGACAGTCCAGTCACCTAAGTCGACCATCGCGGGTGCCAGAATTTCCGCCGGATCAAGCCGCCCGAGCAAGGCTGGCAAATCACCCGGCGCCAGCGCGGCGGTTTCGAACAATCCGGTGGACATGTCGAGCCAGGCGGCGCCCAGCGCCGCATGACCCGGGGCCAGGGCCAGCAGATAATTGGCGCGGCCAGCTTCGAGGAGCGAATCCTCAGTCAGGGTACCAGGGGTAATCAGGCGCACAACATCGCGCCGGATGGGCACCTTGGCAGAGCGGCGGACCTTCGGGTCCTCCATCTGCTCGGCCACCGCGACCCGAAAGCCACGGCGAATCAGCCGCGCCAGATAGGCCTCCGCCGCATGCACGGGTACGCCGCACATAGCGATCCGCGCGCCCGCATGCTCCCCACGCGATGTGAGCGCGATATCCAGCGCGGCAGCGGCAGCCTCCGCGTCACTGAAAAACAATTCATAGAAATCGCCCATGCGGAAGAACACCAGCGCATCCGGGTGCTGCGCCTTGACGGCGAACCATTGCGCCATCGCGGGGGAGGCGCCGATGGCGCTGGGAAGATGCGACGTGGAGTCCATTCCCCACAATACCTCCAGCCATTCAACGAAGCGAGGCGCCAATATGGCGGCCGTCGGCCTGGGTAAGATCGACGGCATCGAAATCCATAATGCGCGGCTATCGGGCAATAACGACAAATATTCGAATTTCCTCTACGCCCGTTTGCATCGCCGGGGCCTGCTGTTCCGCGATTGCCAGCGCTTGGTAAACCAGGACCGCAACGTGTTCTCCGCCTGCATGGTGGCGACCGACGATGCGCATGCAATGGTGACGGAGCTCACGCGCTCCACCGCCGTCTGCCTGAAAGATATCGCCAACGTGATCGATCCGGCGGCGGGACAGATCTGCTTCGGATTGACGTTAATGATTGGCCCCAGCGGCACCACCTTGTTCCTCGCCGATACCACGATGCATGTGCGCCCGACGGCGGAGCAATTCGCCGATATCGCCATCGGCACCGCCCAGGCCGCGCGAAGCTTGGGCCGCGCGAAGCTTGGGCCGCGCGAAGCTTGGGCCATGAACCGCGCGTGGCACTGATTTCGCACTCCATCTTCGGCAACCAGCTGCACACCGATGCCGAGGCAATGCCGGACGCGGTGCGCGTGCTGGATGGGCGCAGCGTAGATTTCGAATATGATGGCGAAATGAGCCTGGATGTGGCGCTGGAACCAAGCTTGCGTGCGCTCTATCCATTCTGCTGCCTAATTGGACCGGCCAATATCCTTATCGTGCCGGGACAACATTCGGCGCATATCACGTCACAGCTGGCGCCACGTCTGGGCGGCAGATCGACGATCGGGCCACTGCTGATCGGGCTCACGCATCCTGCGCAATCGGCGCAGCTCGATAGTTCGATGACGCAGGTCGTTGACCTGGCCTGCTTGGCCGCGCATCAGGCGATCCGTTAGGCCGCCAACACTGTCATGACTGGGAACCAGTGATCGATAGAGAACCTCGCTTGATGATCGCGCGCATACTGGCCAGATGCCTGTAAGCGTGTTTGCTGTTGACCTCGGCGGCAGCGGCGCAATCCGATTACCCGACCAAGCCCATCCGACTGGTGGTTCCCTTCGCCGTCGGCGGATCCACCGATGTGATCGAACGCACCATCGCGACGAAAATGTCGGAATTTCTGAGGCAGCAAATTCTGGTCGATAATTGCGCCGGCGCCGGTGACAATATTGGCAGCGACCTCGTCGCCAAGACCGCGCCGGATGGCCGCACGATCCTCGCCGCCACCCGGTACACGCACGCCAAGGACCGGGTGCTGTATCCGAAAATCCCCTACGATCCGATCAAGGATTTCACC
>SHWN01000167.1 GCA_009693795.1 Acetobacteraceae bacterium | reverse complement strand
CTGGCCGAAGAACTAGGCGCGCCGCGCGTGGCATTGCCATCCGTGGTGAAGCCGGAGGGGCCGGGGAAGGGAAAACCTACTTTGGACGCGATCGCGCAGACCGTTGCCGCGCTGATCCCGGAGAACGCGATCGTAGTGGATGAGAGTGTGACCACCGGGCGTGCTTTCTTTCCGCAAACCTATGGTGCCGCGCCGCATGACTGGTTGCAGAATTGCGGTGGCTCAATCGGCTATGGCCCACCGGTCGCGGTAGGCGCGGCGGTGGCCTGCCCGGATCGCCGGGTGGTCGGGCTGCAGGCAGATGGTTCGGCGATGTATACGTTGCAGGCGCTGTGGACCCAGGCGCGCGAGCAACTGGATATTACCACAGTGATTTTTTCTAACCGAAAATACCAAATCCTGATCGGTGAGCTGGCCAATGTCGGCGCCAATCCGGGACGCACGGCGATGGATATGCTGGATATCGGTAATCCTGATCTCGACTGGACAAAGCTCGCCGCTGGTATGGGGGTGGAGGCCGCGCGTGCCACAACCTGCGAGGAGCTGGCCGATCTGATGGCGCAATCCTATAGGCGCAAAGGCCCGTTCCTGATCGAATTGGTAATGTGAGGGCAAGCCCGTGATCATCTGTGGCACCAGATGGCCGTACCCAATCGTCGCCATGGTCTGCACGCTGAAGAAGAACGCCTCGGCAACCCCTCCCTTGTCGACATAGGGATTCGTGCCTTCCTGCAACAAATAAAGCCCGGCGAAGCCAAGATTGGCCACCGCATACACTCCGGCTGCGCACAGCAGGAACTCCCACTACGGCATCGAGAGCGCGTTGTGATGGGGATCATTCCACCAGCGCTGGCCAGATATGTTTATGCCCACCATTTAAGGGGCTGGACACATCCTCCGCCACCCCCTATACGCCGCCGCTTCATACAGGAACGCGGGAGACCGCCTTGCCCTTTCCGGGCATGGGGGTCGTTCGCACCGCGGTCCCTTGGAACATACAAAGGGCCAGGGATATGGCGAAGAAAATCGTCGGCTATATCAAGTTGCAAATCCCTGCCGGGAAGGCCAATCCGTCCCCGCCGGTGGGCCCGGCGCTCGGGCAGCGCGGCCTCAATATTATGGCTTTCGTGAAAGAATTCAACGCGGCGACGCAGCAGATGGAGCCCGGGATGCCGATTCCGGTGGTAATTACTGCCTTCGGCGACCGCACCTTCAGCTTCGTCATGAAGACGCCGCCCAACACCTACTTCTTGAAGAAGGCCGCCGGCATCACCAGCGGCTCGGCCACCGTGGGCAAGGGCGCTTCGGCCGGGCGCGTCACCATGGCGCAGTTGCGGGAAATCGCGGCGCAGAAGATGGTGGACATGAATGCAAACAATGTTGATGGCGCGGTGCGGATGCTGGTGGGCTCCGCGCGCTCCATGGGCCTGACCGTGGTGGAGGGCTAATCCATGGCCAAGAACAAGCGACTGAAGGTAGCGCAGGCGGGGGTCGACCGGGCTACGAGCTACGCCCTCGCCGAGGCGATCACCCTGGTGAAATCCAATGCCCGTGCGAAATTCGACGAAACAGTTGAAATTTCAATGAATCTCGGCATCGACCCGCGCCACGCGGACCAAATGGTGCGCGGCCTGGTCAACCTGCCGAACGGCACGGGTAAAACGGTTCGCGTCGGCGTCTTCGCCCGCGGGCCAAAGGCGGAGGAAGCCATTGGCGCCGGTGCCGAGGTTGTCGGCGCCGAAGATCTTGCGGAAAAAATCCAAGCGGGAGATATCCAATTCGACCGCTGCATAGCCACCCCGGACATGATGGGTCTGGTTGGGCGATTGGGAAAGATCCTCGGGCCGCGCGGTCTGATGCCGAACCCGCGTCTTGGCACCGTCACCATGGATGTGAAGGGCGCCGTGACCTCGGCCAAAGCCGGGCAGGTGGAATTCCGCGCCGAAAAGGCAGGCATCGTGCATGCCGGTATCGGCAAGGCCAGCTTCGAGGCCGACAAGCTGATCGAAAACGCCCGCGCCTTCGTCGACGCGATCCAGAAGGCGAAGCCGACCGGCGCGAAGGGCACCTATGTGCAGAAAGCCGCCGTCAGTTCCTCGATGGGTCCTGGCGTGCGGGTGGATGTCAGTACCTTGGCCGGCTAGGGCCGGCAACCAGATACGCCCCTTGGCGACAGGGGGCGGGCAGGGGGGCGGGAGCCTCCCGAACCTGTCCAAGACTACACGTAATCATCAGATTTTAAAGGACCCTTGGGTCCGCGCGTAGAAGATGGGGGAGCCAAGGATCACCGTGGAAACGGTTGTCTTGGTTGTTCTGTTACGGGCAGGCGAACCGGATCGGGTGATGCCGATAGGCAGGGCCGGATTCAGAGGGTAACCCGGTCTCTGCGCGGTACGCCGCGCGGGGGCCACCAACGGAGTTGAAACGTGGATCGTACGGAGAAGCGCGCATTCGTCGCCTCGCTCGCAACGGTTTTCGCGGAGACGTCGATGGTGGTCGTCACCCGCAATGCGGGCCTGACGGTCGCCGAAGCGACGGATCTGCGGCGCCGGATGCGTGCGGCGGGGGCGAATATCAAAGTCGCGAAGAACCGGCTGACTCACCTCGCTTTGGATGGGACCCGGTTCGACGCCATCAAGCCGCTGCTGAAGGGACCAATTGCGCTCGCATGGGCGCACGATCCCGTTGCGGTGGCCAAGGTGGCCGTCGAGTTCGCCAAGACCAATGAGAAGCTCGTCCTGATCGGCGGTGCGCTCGGAACCCAGATGTTGGATGCGGATGGGATCAGGGCGCTCGCGGAACTGCCGAGCCTGGATGCGCTGCGCGCGAGGCTGGTGGGGATGCTGCAAACCCCCGCCACGCGGATCGTCGGTGTGCTCCAGGCCCCGGCCGGGCAGCTCGCACGGGTCTTCGGGGCCTACGCCAAGCGCGAGGAGGCGGCCTGAGTAGGCTTCGCAACCACACTTCGGGCCCGCTGCGGGCTTGAACAGAACCAACCAAGATTTAAACTTAGGGATATATGCATATGGCAGACTTACAGAAACTGGTGGGCGACCTGTCCACCCTTACCGTCCTCGAAGCCGCCGAGCTGTCGAAACTGCTAGAGGAAAAATGGGGCGTCTCCGCCGCCGCGCCGGTCGCCGTTGCCGCCGCCGCGCCGGCCGCTGCCGCCGCCGCCCCGGTGGAGGAACAGACCGAGTTCACCGTCATCCTGGCCAAGGCCGGGGAGAAGAAAATTAATGTTATTAAGGAAGTGCGCGCCATCACCGGTCTCGGGCTGAAGGAAGCCAAGGACTTGGTGGAAGCCGCACCGAAAACCGTGAAGGAAGGCGTGAACAAGGACGAAGCCGCCAAGATCAAGAAGGTCTTGGAAGACAACGGCGCCGAAGTAACCGTTCAGTAACGGGTCACCACGGGCTGGCTTGGCTTGTGCCATCGCCTATTGGATGTCACAGAGGAATGAAAGGGACCGGGCGGGAATCGAGCGATTTCCGTCCGCGTTACCGCTCTGATGATGGGCTAACCCTGGCGTCCTGGGGAAGACATAGAGCGCAAGCGTGCAGGAAATTGACAGGAAGCAGGGCAGCATGAACGCATTTTCGGGCTCGTTCACGGGACGCAAGCGCATCCGCAAAAGCTTCGGACGGATTCCGGAAGGGGCGCCGATGCCCAATCTGATCGACGTGCAGCGCTCCAGCTATGAGTTCTTCCTGCAAATGAATGTCCGCCCGGACAACCGCACCAATACCGGCCTGCAGGAAGTATTCAAATCAGTCTTTCCGATCGATGATTTCGCGGGCCGTGGCCGGTTGGAATTTGTCTATTACGAACTTGAAGACCCGAAATACGATGTCGAGGAATGCATCGCCCGTGGCATGACCTACGCCGCGCCGCTGAGGGTGATCCTGCGCCTCATCGTCTGGGACGTAGATGAAGATACCGGCGCGCGCTCCATCCGCGACATCAAGGAACAACCGGTCTATATGGGCGACATGCCCCTGATGACGGATAACGGCACCTTCATCATCAATGGCACCGAGCGCGTCATCGTCAGCCAGATGCACCGCTCCCCTGGAGTGTTCTTCGATCACGACAAAGGCAAGACGCATTCGTCGGGAAAGTATCTGTTCGCCGCCCGCGTGATCCCCTATCGCGGCTCCTGGCTCGATTTCGAATTCGATTCGAAGGACATCCTCTATGTCCGCATCGACCGTAAGCGCAAGCTGCCGGTCACCACCCTGATCTATGCTCTGGAAAGCGCTGCCACCGAAAAGCTGCGCGCTGACCGTGAATCCAAGGGCGAGCTGGTGGAAGCCGGCGAGATTAAGGGTATGGACGATGAGGAGATTTTGAATTTCTTCTACGGCAAGGTCGTTTTCACCCATACAAGCAAAGGCTGGGCGCGGCCCTTCGATCCGGAAGCCTTCCGCAACATGAAGCTGCTGGAGCCGCTGATCGACGCCGCGACCGGCGAAGTGGTGGCGGACGTCGATACCAAGCTCACCGCGCGCAATATGCGCAAGATCGCGGAAACGACGAAGGAAGTGCTGGTCGGCCGCGCCGACGTGCTAGGCCGCTTTGTCGCCGAGGATCTGGTCAATCTGGAAACCGGAGAGGTTTTCGCCGAAGCCGGGGAGGAACTGGCCGAAGCCCGCCTTGCTGCGCTCGAGGAAGCCGGCATTACCGCCCTGCCCACCCTGGCGGTGGACCAGAATGTCGGGCCGTGGATTCGCAATACACTGACGGTCGATAAAAACAACAATCGAGACGATGCGCTGATCGACATTTATCGCGTCATGCGCCCCGGCGAACCCCCGACCCCCGAAACGGCGGAAAACCTATTCCGGGGCCTGTTCTTCGATGCCGATCGCTACGATCTCTCCGCCGTCGGCCGCGTGAAGATGAATATGCGCCTCGGCCTGACCGATGTGGCGGACACCATCCGCATCCTGCGCAAGGAAGACGTCCTGCGTACGGTGAAAACGCTTGTCGACCTGAAGGATGGCCGTGGCTCCATCGACGACATCGACAATCTCGGCAATCGCCGAGTGCGTTCGGTGGGCGAGCTGATGGAGAACCAGTACCGCGTCGGCCTGCTACGCATGGAACGCGCCATCCGCGAACGTATGGGCAGCGTCGATATCGATACCGTGATGCCGCATGATCTCATTAACGCCAAACCGGCGGCGGCAGCGGTGCGGGAATTTTTTGGCTCCTCGCAGCTCTCCCAGTT
>SHWN01000018.1 GCA_009693795.1 Acetobacteraceae bacterium | reverse complement strand
GCCGGCGCCGAACGTGCATCACATGACCGCCATCATCACCCTGGCTGACGTCCAGGCGGCGGCTGGGCGTATCGCGGAGCGCGTGTTGCGCAGTCCCGCCGTCCCATCGCATGCCGTGTCATTAGCCACCGGTGAGCTGCCCCGGGATGTTTTGGACACCGATTTGTCCAACCGGAGGCAGTCATGATGAAGTCAAGCATGAACCAAATCGAAACCAACGATGTGAATGATGATACTGAGGTCAGCAGGGTCGAGCGCAGTTTGTCCAGGCAGTCTCCTGGCCATGCGTTCCCTAGCCAGGGAACGACGCGCCGGGCCCCGCTCGCACCTAGTCAGTGCTGGAGCGTGGCACGCAAGCTGCAGGTTGTCCTTGGCCTGCTGCGGTGAGAATCGAGCGAACTACTCTCCTGTGAGCTCGGGGTGCCGATCTGCAAACTGGAGCAGTGGCGTCAGAAGGCTGATGCCGCCCTCGATGGTGCTCTGAAGGAGCGCGACGGTGATCCCACCGCCGGGCGCAAGTGCCGCGAGGGCGTCCATCATGGCCGCTCGTCGCTGGCGATCGGTAGGCCCAGCAAAGCCGCTACTTTTTTTTGGAGATTGATAATCGCCTCGGCGCGCTCCAGCCATTGCGTCAGCCGTTTATTGTTGCACAAAAGGCGCGCGTACTCGATGGTCAACGGATGGAGAGGCGTGACCTTCGGGCCGCGCGTCACCGGGCACAGTGCCGCGAAGGCGCCGGCGTCACACTGACGGCGCCAGTCGGAAAGAGCCGACGAATAAAGTCCCTCGCGGCGTAGCACCGCGCCAATGCCACCGGGCGTGGCACGCGCGGTGTCAGTCTGAGCCAGAATACGCAGCCTGTCCCGCTCCGTGAATACGCGCCGCAGCGGACGGGTCAAAAATTCCGGCGAGGCCGCCGCCGGTGCCGCAACCATCGTCGGCCGCCAGCCTTCCTCTATCGCGCTGTCGGCAGCGGCATCAGCCTTGTCATCGTTCAATACGCGAATAACCATCGGATGCTGTCACCTCGGCCCTCAAGGGTAATCTCCCGATCGCTCTGCGTCTCATCGTCATTGGCACTTAGGGGCCGCCGTCGCCAAGGCGTTGGCGGATCCGTCCGTGACCAGCCGGATGCTGGAAATCAGCGCTGAGCCAGTCCAGGATACGACACCGAAAAAACAGATTCCTTCGTGACAGCTGGATACGAACGCCGGGGGTCGCTGGTGGAATTATTGGGCGCCAAGGTTTAATAAACCTGTCGCCTGAGGTCTTGTGTTCAGTGCGTTTCAAACATTGGGATCATCATCCATGCTGCTCTACGAAGCTCCAGGTTCGCCCTATGCCCAGAAGATCAAGATCGCGCTGCGCGAGAAAGGCGCGGCCTTCGATCTGGAATGGCCCGATAGCCTGGGCACCGGGCGCACGGACGATGCATTCGGCATCGGCAATCCGCGCGCGGAAGTGCCCATGCTGGTGGATGGAGAGGTCCGCATCTTCGATTCTACCATCATCCTGGAATATCTAGAGGATCGCTTTCCTGAGCCGCCCTTGCTACCGCGTGATCCCGCCGCCCGCGCCGCCGCACGCATGACAGAGGATGTCTGCGACACGCAATATGAGGCGATCACCTGGGGTATCGGCGAAATCAAGGCGTTCGGTCGCGCGAGCGGTACATTGGCCGACACTTTGCTGGCCGCAGCGGCGCGGCAGACCGCGGTGCTGCAGGATTGGCTCACCGGCCGACTGGGCACTGCCCCCTGGTTTGGTGGCGCGCATTTCGGCTGGGCGGACGTCGCGGTCGCTCCATTGCTGCATCGGTCCATGCTGAACGCCATGGGCCCAGCACCCGGCAGCGCACTCGCAGCCTAGTATAACCGGTTGTGCCAGCGGCCCTCCGTCGCCACCACCTTCGCCGAATACGCCGCCGGGGCGGCCCACATGCCGGCTGTGCTGGCCGCGTTCAAGTCGGGACAGAAAGTGCGCGAATACCGCGACTACCGGCTGGAATGGATGATCAAGTCCGGAGGAATCGAAGTGGTATTAGCCGGCTTGCGCGACGGCAGCATCCGCCTTCCCTGGCCCAACCCGTTATAACGCAGCCCAACCGAACCAGGCGTCTCGACGGAACAAACTGGTTCGGTGGGACAATCGGCCTCTTCCTGATGTCAGCCCTTCACCGCGCCCAGCGCGATGCCGCATACGAGATGGCGTTGCAACGCCATCATAGAACGCCACGATAGGCAGCATGCTGCCGACAGCGGCTGCGGCGGAGAGCGACCAGTGGGCGATATCCTCGCCGCCATATTCGGCGATCGCGACCAGGAGGGCCTTCGTGTTGGGTCCGGTGAGGACGAGGGCAAAAAGGAACTCCTTATAGGATGGCAGCAGACTAAGTAACGCGGTGACCCAGAGGCCCGGCATCACAACCGGCAGTGCCACGCGCGTAAAAACCTGCCAAGCGTTGCCGCCATCTATCTGCGCAGCTTCATACAAATCGTTGGGAACATCCACGAAAAAACTGCGCATGAGCCAGATGGTAAAAGGCTGGTTGATCGCGACCAGGGCCAAGATCATTGCCCGGCAGATGTTGACCAGGTTCAGCGACTTCGCCAGCGCGAAGAACGGGATGGCAAGCAGTGTGAGGGGAAACACCCGCATCGCGAGCAGCCCGAACAGCAGGCCCCGCGAGGAACGGCTCTGCATGCGTGAGAGCCCATAGGCCGCCAACGTGCCGATGAAAGCGGCAATGGTCACCGTGCCTAGCCCCTCTGGCCGCATAACCCGGTATGTCCCAACTGTGGCCTGGATCGGATCACCACGGTCAAGAATGGCCTGATCGGCTTGTGCCGCTGTGGCCCCAGCAAGAAGCAATGCACAGTCAAGGTTGGGACGGTGTTCGCGGCCAGCCATGTGCCGCGCCAGCCCGGCCGGCCCGACAAACTCGCGCACTTTCTCGACTACTTGCGCGAGCGGGTGGCGGCCTTCCGGGAGCTGACGGCGACGCGCCTGACCCGCAAGGTGCGCGAACGCGGCTATACCGACGCCTACACGGCGCTGATCGCCTGCATCGCGCGCCCGCCCAAGCCGGTATAACGTCAGGGGGCAGTTTGACGGGCCGCCGGTCCTGGCCCAGGAGAGAGCAATGCAAGTCGGCGTTTTCCTTCCCATCGCAAACAATGGCTGGCTGGTCTCCACGACCTCGCCGCAATACAAGCCGAGCTTCGACCTCAATCGGGCGGTTGTCGAAAAGGCAGAGCGGTTTGGCTTCGATTTTGCCCTTTCGATGATCAAACTGCATGGATTTGGCGGGCCATCGCAATTCTGGGACTATAATCTCGAATCCTTCACCCTGATGGCCGGCCTGGCGGCGGTCACGCACCGTATCCAGCTGTTCGCGACCTGCGCCGTGCTGACGATGCCGCCGCCGATCGCGGCGCGGATGGCCGTGACGATCGATTCCATTTCCCATGGCAGATTTGGTCTGAATATCATTTCCGGGTGGCAGCGCCGCGAATATGCGCAGATGGGGATCTGGCCCGGCAGTGAGCATTACCAGCGCCGCTACGAATATTGCGCCGAGTACGTCGCTATCATGCAAGAACTCTGGGCGACCGGCCGATCAGATTTCAAGGGCGATTTCTTCCAGATGGACGATTGCCACTGCCTGCCGATGCCGACCGCCAGGATCCCCATCATCAGCGCGGGCCAGAGCGAGGCCGGCACGCGGTTTGCCGTGCAACATGCGGATTACAATTTTCGGTCGGGTGGCGGCATCAATCAGCCGACCCGTGTCGCCGAAAGTGTTGGGCGCCTGGTGAGCGCGAACGAGGCTGCCGGAACGACGTGCGGCGCGCTTGTGCTGACCATGGTCATCGCCGATGAAACGGATGCGGCCGCGCTGGCCAAGTGGGAGTATTACAAGACCGGCACCGATCATGAAGCGATCGCCTGGCGCGATGCCCAGTTCGCGGATGATCCGACTAGTGATCCCTTGGCGGGCCCAAACAAGCGCCGCACGCTGGGCACGCAGGGGTTACCCACGCAAGGGGGCGTGCTGATCGGATCCTATGCCTCTGTCGCCCGCATGCTGGACGAGTTGGCGTCGGTGCCGGACTTACGTGGGGTGATGCTGACCTTCGACGATTTTATCACCGGCATGGAGAACTTCGGCATGCGGATCCAGCCGCTGATGCGATCGCGCGCGGGGTTGAACCTGGTCGCGTGAGGCGAGAGGGCCTCTCCCAACCGGAAACCAAATCGGGAATCCCCTGATAGACAGACTGGTCGGAATTCTCCGGCATTCGCATGGCGAGCGCGCAAGCGCCTCCTCCTCTGCTCCCCAACGGCTGAAATCGCGGCCTTCGGAACGTGTCAATGCCAATGAGACATCGGGTATTGGAGTTTAAGCTCAGATTTGTTCGTTGATTTCCAGTTTCTGTTTTGGCGGGTTGATCCAGCCGGCGGTTAGCTTGCGCGGTGGGCTGGGTGATTTTCTGACGAAGCGTTCGGAGTAGGTGGCGTAGGAAAGATCGAGGGTCTTCTGGCGGGCCGCATGGATGGCGCCGGGCCTGTCCGTAGTGGACCTGGTCTGGTGTCATCAGGCCGATACTGGCGTGATGATGATCGCGGTTATACCAGTTGAAAAAATGCCGGCAGAATGTCTTGGCGTCTTCGATACAGCTGAAGCATTTAGGAAACTGCGGTTGATATTTCAGGGTTTTAAAGCAGCTCTTCGAGAACAGATTGTCATTCGACGTATAGGGCCTGCGGTGCGATTTGGTGACCCCAGGATCGGCGAGCAGGGTGAGCTGGCCGGGTGGGATGTCGGGTTTGTTTACGGCGTCGTCGATCAGCGGCTTGAACAGGGTGGCGGTTTCCGCGTCGGCGATATGGCAGCCGACGATCCTGCGGCTGAAGATATCGATGATGACGTAGAGAGAGAAATAGCTCCATTTCGTCCGTCTCATTAACTTGGTAATGTCCCATCACCAGACCTGATTGGGGGCTTCGGCCAGCAGCTCGGGCTTTTGATAAGGGGGATGGCGCAATTACCATCGCCTTTCGCGCACTTCGTCATGCGCGTGCGGCGGATTGGTGAATTGAGCATAGAGGTCGAATTGCCGCGCTCGTGGATCCAGCGCCCCGGCCCTTTGGCCCGACGGAGGTCGCTGTGATGGCAACGCAAACCTCGCCTACCGCCGGCCAGCTATGGCGTGTCCCGCATCTGCCAGATCTGGGCGCTTGCTCGCTCCTCGTTCTATGCCGCCCGCCAGCAGAAAGCCGCGGTCACGCCCCTACCGCCGCGACAGAGGAACTACGCCACGATCACGGCAACAGCTTCATGGCCAACCATTTCCACAGACAGATCAAGTTTAGGGGCATCACCCCGAGCTGCGCCTTCGTCGGCGAACCCCAGACCAACGGGGTGATCGAACGAGTCTTTCGAACATTCAAGGAGCAAGTCATGCATGGCCGTATCTACCAGGCCATCAACGACGTCAGGGACGCCTTCCGCGTCTTCGTCGACCGCTACAATACCCAGTGGGTGATTGCAAAGAACGACTACCGAAGTCCAAACGACGCCAGAACCGCTTGGAATCAGGGCGCACTCAGGCTGAGCTGCTAAGCCACTATCTTGTATCCAGATACCGGGGTGCAGTAAAATTAATCTGGGCCAATCAGGGCATTGGATTCCTGATCGAATATCATTCCGTCAATTTTGATTCCATCGCACTTACGCGGCCATGCTCGTGCTGGTGATTTTCAGCGTTACGATGACCGAAACCCTCTCCCGCATCGAAACACGGTCCGGTCATCGTAGACACTGACCGGACCAGCCCCCTCACCCACGGGCCAATGGTCCGCCCCAGGTCCACCAGCCGGGCCGGGTCAGAGCGGCGGCGGCAGCGGCGGCGGCGTCGGCGCTTGGATAGATGCCAAAGCAAGTGGCGCCGGATCCGCTCATGCGCGCCAGCAGGCAGCCATAGGTTTCCTTGATGGCCCCCAGCACCCCCGCGATTTCGGGAAAAAGGCCGATCGCCGACGCCTCCAGATCGTTGCGCAGCCGGGAAAGATCGGACGACATCGTCGCGGCGCTCATCCAGGCTTCCGGCAGCAACGCATCCGGCGGCGAGAACGCACCATTGCGCGCCGCAAACACATCCGGGGTCGCCAATGAGAGACCCGGATTGACCAACAGGATGCCACAGCGCGGCGGCACCGGCGCCTCAGACAGAATTTCGCCGATCCCGCTCATGCGCGTCTGCCGGGTCGTTAGGCAGACCGGCACATCGGCCCCCAGCCGGGTGGCAATCGCCAGCAGATCGGCGCGCGGAATATCCAGATTCCAGAACCGCGACAACAGCCGCAAGGCCGCCGCCGCATCGGCCGAACCACCGCCAATACCGGACGCCACTGGGAGGTTTTTTTCCAAATTCAGATGCGCGGCGGGCGCCATGCCCTCCCAGCGTGCCAGGGCCTGGCCAGCACGCAGGACCAGATTATTGGACTCACCCTCCAACGACGCCGCGAATGGCCCGGTCAGAGAAAGCGAAAAACCCTCCGCCGGTTCCACCGTCAACACATCGGCGGCCCCCGCGAACACCACTACGCTATCGAGCAGATGGTAACCGTCCGGACGCCTACCGGTCACATGGAGAAAAAGATTGATTTTGGCAGACGCCAATTCGCGCAGCATCGGCATGGTAAAGCCACGCGCCTATTGCATGCTACGCTCGGCCGGCGGGCTTCGTCCGGGCGGCACGGCGTCATCCTGCAGCTTCGCCTCCAGGCGAATTTTCTCATGTGGCTCCGGATTGAACAACAGGGCGCGGCGCCATTGCACCTGCGCCTCGCGCTTGCGCCCCGCGGACCAATACGCATCGCCCAGATGGCTGTTGATGGTGGCATCCTCGGGCTGCAATTCCGCCGCGCGCTCCAGCAATTTGATCGCACCCGCCACATCGCCCTGGCGAAACGCCACCCAGCCCAGGCTATCGGTGATCGCGCCATCATTTGGCTTCAGGGCCATAGCCTTTTCAATTAGGTTGCGCGCCTTGGTCAGATTGGCGCCCTGATCAGCCCAGGAATAACCGAGATAGTTCAAAATATAAGGTTGGTCTGGCGCCAGTTCCAAGGCGCGCTGCAAATCCCGTTCCGCCTGCCGCCAGTCATGCGCGCGGTCCAGCGCGATGCCACGGGCATAAAACAGCGGCCAAGTACTACGTTTAGGTGCGCTGATTCGCGCAATTGCCTTGTCATAGGCCGTTACCGCTTCCGCATAACGAAATTTCTGCCGCAGGATATCCGCCTGCGTCGCATAAGGCTGCGGACTATTGGAATAATCGCGCGCCAATTGCTCCAGCTGGCGCAACGCCTCCTCGGTTCGCCCAGCCTGCTCCGCCAGACCGGCGCGCAGCAACCGGACCAGACCGATCAACGGGTCCTCCGTGCTCACCAAGGCGACTACCTGTATAGCGCCCTCAGTGCGCTTCTGCGCGTTCAAAATCTCCGCCATCAACAGCCGTGCGGTGGTAAAATCCGGTCGCAAATCCAGCGCCAAGCGCAGCAATAGCGACGCATATTCCCCGGCGTCCTGCTGGCTGAAAGACCCTGCGAAACCCAGATAGGCCTCCGCCACCCCATCGGCGGCGTGCCCGACCGGGCGCTGATTGGCGGCGGCAAGCAGGGCCGAAACAGCAATGGGCAATTCCTGACCCGCCTCACCAGAGCCACGCAATGTCTGCCCGGCTTCCGCCAGCTGGCCCTGCCGCACCTGCCAACTGGCCACCACCTGCGCGATGCGCAGACTGGTCGACCCACCATCGGCCTGCACCCGCTTATAAAGACGCGCAGCTTCCGCTGTCCGGCTGGCGATATCGTTGATCATCGCGGCGTGCAGCAGATACACCCCGCGCATCCGCGGGCCTTCCATCAAGGGGCTCATGGTTGCCAGCGCCACATCGGTTTGCCCGGCGCCAAATTGCGCCCAGGCCAACAGCACAGGCTGCAAAATCTGCATCGGCCCCTGGAGCGGCAAAGCGCGGATCCGACTTTCCGCGACCTTCCAGTTCCCGGCCTTGATCTCCTGATTGACAAGCAAAAGCTGTGCCGCCTGCACATCCGGCAGCAACCACGCGAGTCGCGCCGCCTCGGCCCGCCCAGCCATCAGATTGGCGATAAAGGCCGGCTGCACCAGTTCCAGATTGCGCGGATCGGCCGCCAGGGCGCGCAGCAATGCCTCTGCGGCGATATCCTGATCCCCTTGATGCGCGGCAAACTGCCCAGTGAGGAATGCGCTATAAATCCCAGATGCCAGAAACCGCCCGGGGCGGTGCAGCAGCGGATTCGATAACGACGGATCAGGCGGCGCGGCGGCGCAGAGCAACAGGCCTACCAGGAACGACACCACCAGCCGGCGAAAAATTAAACGGGACTTCATCTGCCAAGAATAACAGCCAAACCCCGGCGCTGTCATGCGCGATATACGCAGATCACCTGGCATTCCATCCAACCCCTTACATCCCCCCAGGATAATTCGGCCCACCGCCACCCTCCGGCGTCACCCAATTGATATTCTGGGTCGGGTCCTTGATGTCGCAGGTTTTGCAATGAACGCAGTTCTGGGCGTTGATCTGCAAACGCGGCGCCCCCTCCTCCACCCCTATGAACTCGTACACCCCGGCCGGACAAAACCGTGCCTCCGGCCCGCCAAACCGCTTTAAATTCACATCCACCGGAACCGAGGCATCCCTCAGGGTCAAATGCGCCGGCTGGTTTTCCTCATGATTGGTGTTGGAAATAAACACCGAGGAATTGCGATCAAAACTCAACACCCCATCGGGCTTCGGATACTCGATGCGCGGAGCCGCGTTCGCCTCCAGCAGGGTTTCGTGGTCCTGGTGCTGGTGATGCAACGTCCACGGCGCCTTGCCACGCAACAGATACGTATCCAACCCTGCATAGGCCATGCCGCCCCAAAACCCGAACCGCGCAAAAGCCGGACGGATATTGCGCACGGCGGAAAGCTCCTCCCACACCCAACTCGCCCGCAGCCGCGCCTCATAGGAAGCCGGCTCCACCTGCCGTCCGCCCACCAGCGCTTCCGCCAACGCCTCCGCTGCCAGCATGCCCGACTTCATCGCCGTATGCGTGCCCTTGATCTTCGGCACATTCACGAACCCGGCCGAACAGCCGATCAGCGCGCCACCCGGAAACGTTAATTTCGGAATGGACTGCAACCCACCCTCATTCAGCGCCCGCGCGCCATAGGCGATCCGCCGCCCACCCTCAAAATGCTTTCGTACGTGCGGATGCGTCTTGAAACGCTGCAACTCCTCGAAGGGCGACAGCCAGGGGTTTTTGTAATCCAGACCGATCACGAACCCTGTGGAGATTAGGTTATCATCCAGATGGTAAAGAAATGACCCGCCATAGGTATCGGTCGATAACGGCCAACCGGTGGTATGTTCAATTAACCCCGCTTGGTGGTTTTCCTTGGGAATTTCCCAAAGCTCCTTAATGCCGATCGCATAAGTCTGCGGATCATGCCCAGCCCGCAAGTTAAATCGCTCCATTAACTGCTTGGACAGAGATCCACGCGCGCCTTCGGCAACCAACGTATAGGTGGCTCGCAATTCCATCCCTCGGGCAAAACTTTCACCCGGATTGCCATCCTTGTCGATGCCCATATCGCCGGTCGCCACACCGATAACCCGCTCGCCGTCAATCAACAGCTCGGCGGCGGCAAAACCCGGATAAATCTCCACCCCCAGCGCTTCCGCCTGCCCGCCCAGCCAGCGGCAGACATTGCCGAGGGAGACGATATAATTGCCATGGTTCTTCATCTGCGGCGGCGTCGGCAGGCGGGCGGCCCCACGCTCGGTCAGGAACAAAAACCTGTCCACCGTGGCCGGCGTGTTTAATGGCGCCCCCAACTCCTTCCAATTCGGAAACAATTCGTTCAACGCCCGCGGCTCCAGCACCGCGCCAGAGAGGATATGCCCCCCGATCTCGCTACCCTTCTCAACCAGACACACAGAAATCTCCGGCGAAATCTGCTTCAGCCGGATCGCCGCCGACAGGCCCGCTGGCCCGCCGCCCACGATGACGACATCGAAATCCATCGCCTCGCGCGAAATTTCCCGCGGATCTTCCTTCATAATATGGTTGGAAGTTTCCCGCTGTGCGTGCTCAGACATCCGAATCCTCCGTCGCGAACCGCGAACCTAATCAAGGCGCGGCGGTTGCGCAAAACTTCCGGAACGGGCACCTCTAGCGACATGGACGCGCTGGCCCTGCTGACCCTACAGATCGACTGGGGCGCCGATGAGGCGCTGGCCGAGCAGCCGGTCAACCGTCTGCTGGCATCATGCCTTATGGCACCCGCCCCATCGGCTGCCCCACCATCGGCTGCCCCACCATCGGCTTCACCCACATTGGCCTCCCCAATCGCGGCCGCCTCCCCCCTTTCGACACCAACCGCGCCCTCACGCCTCACACCCACATACCCACCCTCGGAGATCACCGCCTCCACCTTGGAAGAATGGCGGGCCGGAATACGCACCTTTACCGGTTGCGCCCTGCCTCAGACCGCTACCCATCCGGTTCTAGCCGAGGGTGATCCTACCGGCGGTGTGTTGGTAATCGGCGATCCCCCGGTGGCGGAAGATGATCGCAGCGGCCGCCCCTTCAGCGGTGCCGCAGGCACCAATCTGGATCGCATTCTCGCCGCCCTCGGGCTCGCCCGCGAAGCGCTTATGCTGGCCCCGCTGATCCCCTGGCGCCCCCCCGGCAACCGCCCACCCACCGACGCGGAGCTGGCGCAATGCCTGCCACTGCTGCATCGCCTGATCATCCTCTGCGCCCCCCGCCATATCGTCCTGACCGGCATTCTGCCCGTGCGCGCCCTGCTAGGCAGCGCTAGCAGCCTACGCCGGCTCCGCGGCAACTGGGTTGATTTACGTATCCCTGGCCGCGACAAACCCATCCCCGCGCTCCCCAGTTTCAGCCTAGCAAATCTAAAAACAAGCGCTGAAAGGCGTGACGTTTGGTACGACTGGCGTTTGTTGCACCGCAGTATTCAGGCCTCCAAACCATAATAATGGTCGAAGATTCGAGCCTAAGTAGCTGACACTTTGTACAAACGTCTCATTTATGAGATTATCCACCCGCTGATAGGTTGCACCGGCAAATGGTTTTGTGTATCGCCTCCCCCACATGCGAGGGACCGATCATACGATCTCCCGCCTTCCCGCCGCCCGCGCAGCAATGGCTGGGGCAGCAATTCTGGCTGGAGCGAGCTTCGCTTCGGTCGCGCAAGCACAGCGTGTCTGGGCTGGGAATGGCGAAGAAACCGCCTATGCGGCACCACGGATCGCACCCTTAGGTGGCGGGGTAGCGCTTCCGCGCCCACTCCCCCCCTCGCAGGCGGTATTGGTGCGAAGGATATTCGCGCAGCAAGCAAAAGGCCAATTGGCTGCGGCCGCTCGGGAGATCGCCGGCCTCGAGGATTTTTTGTTACTCGGCCCGCTCCTTGCGGATCGCTATCTCGGGCCCTTCCACCGTAGCACCGCCGAGGATCTCAGCGCCTGGCTGACGGATTTTGATGCCCAGCCCGACGCCCCCGCCATCCATGCCCTCCTGCGCCGCCGCTTGCCGAAGGGCTCCACCGCCCCCCCACCCCCAGCCCTAGCCACGGCGCTCGCCCACACGGCCTTGCCGACCGCGCCCCCGGAGGAAATCGACCAGGCCATGCGCGGCCTACCCAGCGATGACATGCGCGCACCTAGCCAGGCCCTCTACCACCAGGCTGCCTTCCAACAGGCCGAGCAAGCGCAAACCCTATTTGCCCAGAACCGCGACGCTCAAGCACTAGACAAGGCCGGCGTCGCCTTCCGCAGCGGCCCCGCCGCTGGCCAGGCCGGCTATGCCGGCTACATTGCCGGGCTTGCCGCCTGGCGCCTGAACCGCCCGGCCGAGGCAAGAAGCTTCTTTGAGGACGCCGCGCGGGCCAAATTCGCCGCCCCCGCCGTACGCGCCGCTGCCGCCTTCTGGGCAGCGCGCGCCAATATCATCACCGGCCACCCCGCCGGCGCGATCCCCTGGCTACGCCGCGCCGCACAGGAAAGCCGCACTTTCTACGGCCTGCTGGCCCGCCGCAGCCTCGGCCAGAGCGCGGGCCAGGCCTGGCATCGCGAAAGCCTAGCCGAAGCCGATATCGCCGCCATCGACACGCTTCCCGGCGGTCGCCGCGCCTTCGCCCTGCTCCAGATTGGCGAAACCGAACGCGCCGAAGCCGAATTGCGCCAGCTTTGGACCAAAATGCGCGACCACCCAGGCTTCGGCCGCGCCCTGCTGCTGGTCGCACGCGAGGCCGATATGATCGGCTTCGCCACCCAACTCGCCACCTTGCTCCATGGCACGGACGGGCGCGCGCATGACGATGTGCGCTTCGCCCTGCCCCGGCTCGCCCCGCGCGGCGGCTTTCGCGTGGAACCGGCTCTGGTCTACGCGCTGGCGCGGCTGGAATCGAATTTCGATCCCGCCGCCATCTCCCCCGCTGGCGCCAGGGGCCTGATGCAGCTGATGCCCATGACCGCCGGCTACCTGGCGCGCGACCCCCTGTTGGCACCGGAGCAACTGCACGATCCGGCGATCAATCTGGAACTTGGACAGCGTTACTTGGTCTATCTGTCGGAGCGCGAATATATTGGCGATAACTTAATCCACCTGCTTGCCAGCTATAATTCAGGCCCCGGCAGCTTCGCGCGCTGGTCCAAGAATGTCCGCGATAACAACGATCCACTGCTGTTTATTGAAGCAATACCCAAAATCGAAACTCGCCATTTTGTGCAGCACGCCCTTGCTTATAGCTGGATCTATGCCACACGCATGGGGAAGCTGGCACCAGGTCTGGACGAACTGGCCGCCGGTGCTTTTCCGCGCTTTATCGCGCGCGATGCCACCCAGCGCAGCGCCTCTGTTCTGCACTGATCCATCTGCCCCCAGAGCCTATTGTGACAGGATCGCGCGGATCGGCTAAGCTGACTTCCCCTCGGCGTAGCGAAGAGAAAATTCATGTCTCGCATCGACCCATCCCGCCCCTTCATTCCCGTGCAAATCGCCGTCCTGACGGTATCCGATACCCGCACGCTTGAAACCGACACCTCCGGCGCTACCCTGGCGGAAAAGATCCTCAAGGCCGGGCATAAACTCGCCGCGCGCAAGATTGAAAAAGACGATGCCACCGCCATCGAAACGCAATTGCGCAGTTGGATCTCGGACCCGATGATCGATGTGGTGATCACCACCGGCGGCACCGGAATTACCGGGCGAGATGTTACGCCGGAAGCCTTCGACCGCGTGCTAGAAAAGCGCATCGAAGGTTTCGGAGAATTATTTCGCATGTTAAGTTATCAGAAAATCGGTACGTCCGCGATGCAATCGCGCGCTATCGGTGGCGTCGCCAGTGGAACTTATTTATTCGCCCTACCCGGCAGTTCCGGCGCGGTAAAAGATGGCTGGGACGACATTCTTGTTCATCAACTCGACAACCGGTTCCGGCCCTGCAATCTTGTCGAATTGATGCCACGCCTAAAAGAACATCTGCGCCCGGCCACACGGTAACCAAACCTCAGAACGGGAAATTTCTTACTCCCCCCACCTTGCTGCCCCTAGCATGAGCGGCATAAATAAGACGAACCTTCCAGGGGTTTATCAAGACGTACTTACGACGTTTTTCCCACACTGCGGATGTTACTGTCGCTGCGGCCTTCGTAGCCGCCCCGCCCGCAACCGACCGACAGAACTCTGGCCCAGCAAGCCCGTCCGCATCATCGTCAATTTCGCCCATAGCGGTTCCACTGACAATGCCCCCCATTCCTTCGCGGACAGACTGTCACGCGCCCTCGGCCAGCAATTCGTCATCGAGAACAAGCCTGGCGACTTCGGCACCATCGGCATCGAACTCGGAACCAAAGCGGCACCAGACGGATATACTTTCTTCACCACGGGCTCCCCGGTGATCACCGTCGTGCCGCAGGCACGCAAGGTGGCGTTGGATCCACTCAAGGACATGGTGCCCGTTGCCTATTACGCCGACTACACGATGGCGATCTCCGTCCTGCAGACACTTGGTATCAACTCGATCAAGGAACTGGTGGATTACGCAAATGCAATCCAGGCAAGATGAATTGCGGCTCCACCGGCCTCGGAACGCTCACCCATGTGGTCTATGGAACGCTGAAACGATCCGGTGGGATCGATACGTTGTACACCCCCCTATCGCGGCGGCACCGACGCGCTGAATGATTTCCTCGCCGGCATCACACAAATCCTTTCTGAACCCAACGCGCTGCCAAATATCAAGGCGGGCAAGGCGCGCATGCTGGCGGTGGTGGGCCGTGTGCTCCACCCCGATTACCCAGACGTGCCGATGATCAAGGAGATTTATCCCGACATTGACACTGTCGGCTGGTTCGGCATGTTCGCCCCCGCTGGCACCCCGCCTGCCATCATCAAACGCCTGAGCGACGAGATGGCCAAGATAGCCATGACCCACGAACTCAACGCCCAGTTCCTGTCTCTCGCCTTGCGTCCCAATGGCAGCGGCCCGGATGAACTGGCCGCCATCCTGCGCAAGGATTTCGATCGCTATGGCAAGCTGGTGCGGGAACTCAATCTCCGCCAGGATTAACCGCGCCGGTAACTCTCCGGTGCCACGATGGCGAACAGCAGACCCACCCCGCCCAGCAACAGGGCGGAGACGACCAATGCCGCCTCCGCCCCCTGCCAATCCGCCAGCATTCCGAGTAAAATCGGCCCGGCGACATAACCCGCGTCACCCGCCATCCGATACATGCTCATCGTTGTCGCATTCAGCCCCGGCGGCGCCGAATCCGCCGCGTAGGCCGCCGGCGCAGCACCTCCGATGGCGATCGCCACACCCCAGACCAAACACGCCACCAGGAACCATGATGCGGAAGCTGCAAAGCAGAACAGCAACATCGACACCCCGGCAATGATCGAAGCCGGCCAGATCACCACCTTGCGTCCAAAGTAATCCACCAGCATGCCGGCAGGATACGTCGCCACCAGACCAGCCACGCTCCCCGCCGCCAATCCAAATCCAATCGTTGTCACCGACAAACCAAGCCGTGTATGCGCGATTAACGGCACCAAACTAAATAACCCACCCGTGCGCGCCACCGCGTTGATCAACGCCACCAGACACACCAACATATAGCCAACCTGTCGTCGCAACTGCCGCAGTTGCATCCAATAAGACGGACCCTCGCCCGGCGCATGTACGCGTTTGGCGCGCGCTATATCGCGTGTTTCTCCCACCGCGAACCAGGCCAGCACACCGGATATCGCGCCCGCGACCGTATAGGCCCAGAACGGCGCCGTTAGGCCGAAATGCGCCGCCAGAAATCCGCCCGGCAGAGGCCCGATCCCCACCGCGAAAATAAATGTCCCCTGATAGATTGCCATCATCCGCCCGCGCCGCTCCGGCGTGGTGATATCGGCCAGCACGATCTGCCCGGTGGTCACAATTAACCCGGCCCCGGCGCCGGCGACAAACCGCGCCAAAATAAATTCCGGATAAGTCACTGCCAAAGCGGACCACAAATTCCCCGCCGCCGTGATCGCCCCGCCAAGCGCCAACGCCTTGCGCCGTCCCATCCGATCAGAAATCTGCCCCGCCGGCGCGGCCACGCAAAATCGCGCCAGGCCATAAATCCCCACCGACAACCCAATCGCCGAAGCCGACACCCCGAACGACGCCGCATATAGCGGCAAGGACGGCATCACCCCGCCAAACCCAAGCTGGTTCACCGCGGTCAACACACACATCCACAGCAGGATCCGCCGTTCCAGGCTCATGTAGCGGGTGCGCCCGGCCAGGGTTGAAATACCAATACAAAAATCACGAACATAGAAATCCAATGCGGCATGATGGGCGGTGGCGGCAAGCTGTGGCAGGCTGACCAACCAACACACCGCAGCAACCCGAGTCTCGCATGCCCATTCTCTCCGGAACATCCCGCCTCGCCGGCATCATCGGCTGGCCCGTCGCGCATTCCCGTTCTCCGCGTTTGCACGGCTTCTGGCTACGCCGGCACGGCATCGACGGCGCCTATGCCCCGCTCGCCATTCGCCCGGAAGATTTCGTCACCGGCATACGCGGCCTAGTCGCGATGGGCTTCCAGGGCGCCAACGTGACGCAACCGCACAAGCTCGCCGCGTTTGATATTTGCGACATTGTGGAAGCCTCCGCGCGGCGCGCCGGCGCCGTGAACACCCTCACTTTCCGTGACGGCAAGATCACCGGGCGCAACACCGATGGCTGGGGTTTCATCGCCCATCTGCGCGCCTCCGGCATCCAGCCCAAGGCTGGCCCCGCCTTGGTCCTGGGTGCCGGCGGCTCCGCCCGCGCCATCGTCACAGCCTTGCAGGACGAAGGTGTCCCCGTTGCACTGGCCAACCGCACAAGCGCACGCGCCGACGAACTCGCCGCCCTCCTGCCCGGTTTGAAAATCCTGGACTGGAACCACCGCTCCGCCGCGTTGGCGGACCACAGCTTGCTGGTCAACGCCACCTCGCTCGGCATGGCCAGCCACGAACCCCTCGCCATCGATCTGGATCGCGGCAGCGCGTCCCTAGCAGTTGCCGACATCGTCTATGTGCCGCTGCAAACGCCCTTGCTAACGGCGGCGCACAGCCGTGGCCTGCGCACCATGGATGGCCTCGGCATGCTACTGCACCAGGCCGTGCCCGGCTTCACCGAATGGTTTGGCACCACCCCGGTAGTGGATGAGGAATTGCGCCGCTTCGTCGCTTCCGATCTGATCGAGGCGACATGAGAATCATCGGCCTCACCGGCGGTATCGGCATGGGCAAATCCACTGCCGCCCACGCGTTTCGTCGCGCCCGCATCCCTGTTTTCGACGCCGACGCCGCCGTGCACCGCATGTATGAACGCGGCGGCCGCGCGGTCCGCCCGATCGACGCCGCCTTCCCCGGCACCGTCGTCGATGGCGCCGTCGATCGCGGCAAACTCCGCAATGTCGTATTCGGCAATCCGGGAAAATTCCGGCAACTGGAACATCTCGTCCACCCGCTGGTCTGGCAGGCGGAAGCCGAGGCCATCGCCCATGCCCGCCGCGCCGGCAAGCGCGCCGTCGTCATCGACAACCCACTGCTGTTCGAGATGAAACGGCCAAAATGGATGCGCTGGCACAAAGCCTTCGATCAGGCGATCGTCGTCTCCGCGCCAGCCAGTATTCAAATCTATCGCGTGCGCCTGCGCGGCCGCATGACCACGGAGCAAATCAAGGCGGTGATCGCCAAACAAATGCCCGATGCCGAGAAGCGCCGCCGCGCCGATCTCGTCGTCCGCACCGGCCTGTCACGCAACGTCACCCTGCGCCCGCTGCGCCGGCTAATCCTGGACCTCCTCGCATGAGCCGCTCGGTTTTATTCGACACCGAAACCACTGGCCTCAATCCGCTGAATGGCGACCGCATCATTGAAATCGCCGCGCTCGAACTCATCAATGATTTGCCGACTGGTGAAAATTTTCATCATGTGATCGACCCGGAACGCGATGTACCCGCGGATTCTACCCGCATCCACGGCTTTACCAATGCACATGTGCAAGGAAAGCCGAAATTCGCCGACATCGCGCAGGGCCTGCTAGAATTCATCGGCACCGACAAACTCGTCGCCCATAACGCGGCCTTCGATTTCGGCTTTCTAGACACTGAATTCGCCCGCCTTAAACTGCCCGCTTTGGACCGCGCGCGCATGATCGACACCCTGGCCCTGGCAAAAACCCGCTTTCCCGGCATGCCGAATAGCCTCGATGCCCTATGTCGTCGCTTTGAGATCGATCTTTCAGCGCGCACCGCCCATAACGCGCTGCTTGATTGCAAGTTGCTGGCCGAGGTCTATGTCGAACTCACTGGCGGCCGCCAGCGGGGTTTGTCCCTCGGCGCCAATGGCAGTTCCAACGTCACCTTCGTGCAGTACACCCCGACCGGGCCACGCACGCCGCGCCTGATCATCCCCGATGAAATCGCCCGACAAGCCCACGCCGCGATGGTCGCGCGCCTGAAAGACCCGCTCTGGGAAACCTTAGTCCCCGAAGCAACTCCGTAGCATCTGCGCGAAGGCAAGCGCCCGATGGCTGATCACGTGCTTCGCGTCGGGCTCCATTTCGGCAAATGTGCTCGCCGGCCCCGCGGCCACAAAGATCGGGTCATAACCAAACCCCTGCGTCCCGCGTGGCGGCCAGATCACGGCCCCATCGATACGACCGATAAATGTCTCGGTGTGCCCATCCGGCCAGGCCAAGCATAACGCGGCAACGAACCAGGCTCGCCGATCTTCATGCGCACCCAATTCTGTATTCACCCGCGCCATGGCAACGGCAAAATCCTTCTCCGGCCCAGCCCAGCGCGCTGAGAGCACGCCCGGCGCGCCATCTAGCGCGGCAACGCAGAACCCGGAATCATCCGCCAGCGCCGGCAGGCCAGAGGCTGTCGCGGCCGCCAACGCCTTGATCCGTGCATTGCCGAAAAAATCTGGCGCGTCCTCCTCCGGCTCCGGCAATCCCAGATCGCCCGCCGAAGTCGCCACCACCCCATGCGGGGCCAGCAGGGCAGAAATCTCGCGCAACTTGCCAGGATTATGCGTGGCGATCACCAGATTCGCCCCGCGCGACAGACGTCGAGCCATCAGGCCGCCTCCACCGCTGCCGACTGCGCGGCGAATAGCTCTGTCGTGCCCTTCCGCGCCAATGCCAACAATGCCATGAAATCTGCTTCCGCGAAGGGATCACCCTCCGCCGTACCCTGAATTTCGACGATGCCGCCTTTATCGGTCAGCACGAAATTCGCATCCGCCCGCGCTGAGGAATCCTCCGCGTAATCCAAATCCAGCACCGGCCCCACAGACGTCAGCCCGCAGGATACCGCCCCCACCTGTCCGAGGATCGGCACGCTGGATAGCACCTTCATGTTCACCAAATGCCGGAACGCCAGATACAGCGCCACCCAGGCCCCGGTGATGGAAGCACAGCGCGTGCCGCCATCGGCGTTCAGCACATCGCAATCCAACGTGACGGTCATTTCCCCCATCGCCTTGCGGTCCACCACGGCGCGTAGGGACCGCCCGATGAGGCGCTGAATTTCCTGCGTCCGCCCCGATTGTTTGCCGCGTGCCGCTTCGCGGGCACCGCGCGTATGGGTCGCACGCGGCAACATGCCGTATTCGGCCGTCACCCAGCCCTCCCCCTGGCCGCGCATAAAGCCGGGCACCTTGCCCTCGACCGAAGCCACACACAGCACCTCCGTCAGCCCCATGCGGATCAAGCAAGACCCCTCCGCATGGCGGGCAAAGCCCGTCGTCATCGAAATAGTACGAAGCGCGTCGGGCGCGCGACCGGATGGGCGCATGAGATTGGGAATCCATGATGTGAATGAACCCCTATCATAGCGGCAAAACCCGTGCGTTGACCACGCCGTGCCGACTACCTAGGTTCCTCCCTCAGGGAGTTGCCATTGATGGATCGGCCAGTACCCGTTGCGAAATCAACCTTAGGGGTCGGCGGGGCACACATACTTGGGCGCACGCCAAGCGCTCCCTCCGGTCTGGATGCCCGCTCGGCCGCCGTTTTGCGCGAAATCGTCGAGCAATATGTGGAAACCGGCGAACCCGTCGGCTCGCGCACTTTGTCGCGCCGCCTGCCTATTGCCTTATCCCCCGCCACCATCCGCAACGTGATGTCCGATCTGACAGACGCCGGCCTGCTCTTTGCCCCGCACACCTCCGCTGGCCGCCTGCCCACCGAATTGGGACTGCGCCTATTCGTGGACGGACTGCTACAATTCGGCGAACTGGCCGAAGATGAACGCGAGACTATCGGCGCCGCGTTATCCGCCTCCGGCCGTAGCCTCGAAGACACTCTGGCAGAAGCCTCCACCATGCTCTCCGGCCTGTCGTCGGCCGCTGGCCTCGTGCTGGCACCAAAAAGCGAAGGCCCGCTGAAACATATCGAATTTGTCCCTCTCGGCCCCGGCCGCGCTTTGGTGGTGCTGGTGGCCGCCGATGGTCACGTGGAAAACCGGGTGATCGAAACGCCGCCCGGCCTGCCGCCCTCCGCCCTGCAGCAGGCCGGCAATTACCTGAACGCCAAATTGTCCGGCCGGCCGCTTAGTGAATTGCGCCTGATCGTCGCCGAGGAACTGGCCGCCAACCACACCCAACTGGACGTGCTGTCTTCGCTGGTGGTCGAAGCTGGCCTCGCCACCTGGAGCGGCAACGCGCGCGCTGGCAGCCTGATCGTGCGTGGCCAGGCAAAATTGCTGGCCGATGTCACGCAGATTGAGCGCCTGTCCGCCATCCAGACTTTGTTCGAGCGGCTGGAAACCCAGGAAACCATGCTGCGCCTGTTAGATCTCGCGGAAGAATCCGATGGTGTGCGTATCTATATCGGCGCCGAGAGCGGCTTGTTCGGCAATTCCGGCGTCGCCATGGTCGTCGCCCCCGCGCGCGGCGAGGGCGGACGCATTGTCGGCGCCATCGGCGTGATCGGCCCGACGCGGATCAATTACGGCCGGATTATTCCGGTGGTGGATTACACCGCGCGGGTCATCGGCAGATTGCTTGGTTAGACATCCAGCGCCTGCCCATCGCGGCGGCTATGTATGAGGGGGTTAAGCGTGGATACCACCGATACCTATGACTACATCGTCACCGGTGCGGGCTCCGCAGGTTGTGTTCTCGCCGCCCGGCTATCGGAATCCGGCCACCACCGCGTTCTCCTTCTTGAAGCCGGCCCGCCCGATACCAACCCCTGGATACATATCCCGCTCGGCTTTGCCAAAACCTATGTCAATCCAAAAATAAACTGGAAGTTTGAAACCGTCCCGCAACCGCAACTCGGCGGGCGCAAACTCTATCTGCCGCGCGGCAAAACTCTGGGTGGGTCCAGCTCCATTAATGGCATGGTCTATATTCGCGGCAATCACGGCGATTACGACGAATGGCGTCAGCGTGGCTGCGAGGGCTGGGATTTTGATTCTATCCTACCCTATTTCAAGAAAGCCGAAAACCAGACACGCGGCCCCGACGATTACCATGGCGTCGGCGGCCCACTGCATGTCTCCGATCAACCGAGCAAATTCGAACTCGCCGAAGCCGCGCTCGCTGCCTGCGAATTGGCCGGCATTCCGCGCAATCCCGATTTCAACGGCGCCGCACAAGAAGGCTGCGGCTATTACCAAACCACCACCAATAACCGCCGCCGCTGGAGCACCGCGCAGGCCTACCTGCATCCCGCCCGGGCGAGAAAGAATCTGGTCGTGCAAACCGGCGCACAGGCCACCAAGGTGATCATCGAAAACAACCGCGCGGTGGGCGTGGAATTCCATACCGCCCAGGGAAGGCGCACCGCCCGCGCGCGCGGTGAAATCATCGTTTCCGGCGGCGCGTTTGGCTCGCCGCAATTGCTGCAGCTCTCGGGCCTGGGCCCCGCACAACATTTACGGGATATGGGCATCGCTGTGGTGCGCGATATGCCTTCGGTAGGCGGCAATCTGCATGACCATTTCAACACGAACCTAAACTGGCGCATCAACAAGGCGATCACGCTCAACGATCTGGAAAATAGCTGGCCGCGCAAGATCGCCGCCGCCGCGCAATATGCGCTGTTCCGATCCGGCCCGATGGCATCGAACGGCATCCATGCCGGTGTGTTCACACGCTCCGACTCGCGCCTGGAACGGCCCGATCTGCAAATCAATATTTTTGAATGGAGCACCCTGGAACGCGGCATCAATGGCGTCCGCCCACACCCATTCCCCGGATTTACGTTAATGCCCGTGCATCTGCGCCCCGATGGCCGTGGCACAGTCCGCCTGGGCAGTCCGGACCCACTCGCCCCACCCGCCGTGCAATTCGATTATCTACGTAGCGAATACGACATGCAGGCGATGCTGGCCGGCGTACGCCTCGCCCGCCAGATCGCCGCTCAAGCCCCGCTGCGAGCCTATATCGTCGAGGAAATCACCCCCGGCATCAAAGTGGAAAACGACCAGGATCTGGCGAACTTCGTACGTGAATCAGGCGTTTCTAACCAACACCCCACCAGCTCCTGCGCGATGGGACATGGCCCCGCCACTGTCGTTGATCCCCGCTTGCGCGTGCATGGTATCGACGGCCTGCGCGTGGCGGATGCCTCCATCATGCCGGTGGTGGTTGGCGGCAATACCAACGCCCCGACCATCATGATTGCCGAAAAAGCTGCCGCAATGATTCTGGAAGACGCCACCACATTCCAACGCGCAGCCGCCTGAACCGCAAACCCGGAGAAACAAAATGGCCAAAACCCGTGGTACCGGCCTGCTCATGGCTTGGTGCGATGTCGATCCCCAGCACGAAACCGCCTTCAATGAATGGTACGACCGCGAGCACATCAACCACTTACTAAAAGTCCCCGGCTTCCTCAGCGCCGGGCGTTACCGTGCGCTGCGCGGTGCGCCAAAATATCTGGCGATGTACGAACTGGAAGAACCGGAAGTGCTGCAAACCACCGCCTTCCTCGATAATGTGCGCTTTAAGCCCACCGCCGACCGGGCAAAAATTTCCGGCGGCTCCGTCGGGCGCAATTTCATCCTCAACGGTTACCGCCAAATCTTCCCAGCCCGCACCCACCCGGCGGATGACACGCATGCCATGGCGCCATTCCTGCAAATGGGCCGGATGGATATTGCTTCCCACATGGAAGAAGAATTCAACGACTGGTACAACACCACCTATATCCCAGAGTATCTTAAAGTCCCCGGCGTGCTGCGTGTCCGCCGCTACCGGCTAGAACGCGGTGGGCAGCCGCAATACCTTACCGTCTACGAATTTGAAAACCCCAACGTACCCGATTCCGCCGAGTGGAAACGCGCCCGCGAATCAAACCCCTGGTCCAACCGCATCCGCCCGCATATGCGCCTTGATGCCGGATCACCCGCCGTGTTCGAACGCATCCTGCCGAAGTAAACACAGGGCCCGGTGTGTGCGGCCCATCCGAAAGCAAGGTCGGGGCTCCGCCCCGAACCCCGCTAAGGGCGTAACGCCCATAGAACCCGTTCATTTGGTTCTCATGGAGAAGGGGCCGACCGTGCCGGCGGAGACCACTCCGTAGGCCCCTTCGCCATGAGAGCCACACAGATGAGGGTCCAGGGACGACATGTCCTTGGTGGGGGTTCGGGGGCGAAGCCCCCGACCTTCCTTTCGAACGAGCCACACGCACTAAGACCCGGTATTACAGCACGCCCTCGAGCTTCAGCGCCGCAACTTCCTCGGCGCTAATGCCGAGCATTTCGTGCAGCACCTCCGCGTTATGCTCACCCAAACGCGGGCTGGGCCGGAACGGTGCCACAGCCATGCCATGCAGGCGCAACGGCGTTGTCGGCATCACCACACGGCCAAGTTCCGGATGCTCCACCCATTCCAGCATCCCACGCGCATGCATATGCTCATCGACCATCACCTCGCTCACATCGCGCACCGGGCCGATGGGGATACGATGCTTGCGCGCCGCTGCCGCTGCCTCATCCTTGGTGATGGATTGCGTCCAGGTGAGAACGATCTCGTTCACCAGATCCTTATGACGGCCACGATCATGCATCGTCGCCAAGCGCGGATCGTCCAGCATGTCCTGCCGCCCGGCGGCGATCAGAATATTGCGCCAATGCTGTTCCGTACCGGTATGCACCGCGACGAAGCCATCCTTCACGGGGAACACCCCATAGGGGACGATTGTGTTACCCCCCACATTGCCGGTGCGTGGCGGCAATTTTCCGGTGCGATGGTAAATATCCAACGGCCCTGCCAGGGTAAAGTAAACTGCTTCCTGCATGGCGATTTCCACCAGACGTCCCTCACCGCTGCGCTCGCGCTCAAACAGCGCTGTCATCACCGCGCCGTAAAGATGCGTCCCACCAGCGATATCGGCCATCGTCACGCCGACGCGCATCGGCTGCCCGCCGGCCTCTCCGGTCACACTCATCACGCCGGAGGCCGCCTGCACGGTCAGGTCCATGGCCAGATTATCCGCATTCGGCCCGCTGATGCCGTAGCCGGTGGCGCTGGCATAGATCAATCGCGGGTTTTTCTTCCGCAGCACCTCCCAGCCAACGCCGAGACCGTCCATCGCGCCGGGGCCAAAATTCTCCACCAGCACATCAGCCTTAGCCACCAGGTCGAACAGCAGCTGCCGGCCACGCTCGGTCTTTAAGTTCAGCGTGATGCCGCGCTTATTGCCGTTCATCATGGCAAAGGACAAAGTGCTGGTCTTGCCTGGTGGCACACGCTGGCGCAGTGGCTCGCCATGCGGTGGCTCCACCTTGATCACATTGGCGCCCGCCTTCGCCATCAGCACGGATGCATAGGCGCCCTGATAAATCTGTCCGAAATCAATGACGGTGATCCCAGCCAATGGAAGTTTGGGTTCAGTCACGTGCACCAGTTCCCTTCAACAATTGTCCGCCATGATGTCCCGTGGCGACACCATTTTCAAACGCCACTACGCCATTGACGATGGTGGCCGCAATCCCTTTCGCTTTCTGCACCAGCCGCCGCGCCCCACCGGGCAAATCAGATTCCACTGTCGGCATCGATGGACGAATTTCATCCGCATCGAACAACACCAGATCAGCAGCGAATCCGGCACGCACCAACCCACGATCATTCATTTCCCACGCCGCCGCGTTATCGAATGTCAAACGCCTGATCGCCGCTTCCAAAGTAAATTCCTGCTTCTGGCGCACCCAGTAGCTCAACATATGAGTCTGCAAGGACGACCCCATTTCCTGACATACATGCGCGCCGGAATCAGAGAACGTGGCCAGCGTCCATGGGTGGCGCAGCATATCCAGCACATGGTCGGGTTGTTCGTTCACCAGCGGCTGCACAAACACCTGATTCTCATTCGCCAGCATCAGATCGATCATCACCTCCACCGGGTGCTTGCCGCGCGCCGCGGAAAGCTCCGCCACCGTCGGGTCTTCCCAGGCCACATCCTTCATCGCGAATAAATTTTCATAGTTCGGCTTACGCGGATCGGTGGTCGCCGCGCCGCCGCCCTGAAACACATTATCCCGCGGTTTCATCCGCGCCTCATCGGCCACCAGCTGTGCGCGCAAAGTTGGATCAGCCATCCGACGCTGCTGCTCCGCCACCGGCAGGCCGCGCATGGGTTTCCAATGCTCCAGCGCATCAAACGGCAAATAAGACTTCAACGAGAAAATCGCATTGATGGATTTTGTTGTCGTCTGACCAAACATGCGCGCGCCGGCGGCGACACTCTCATTTAAATAATCTAGCTGATATTGGTAAGGGTTCGGACTTTCACCCTGCTTGGTGGAAATCGTCCCGAACATCGTCGGCCGTCCGGATGCGATGGCCAAATTCCGAAGCTGAGCCAGAAACGCCCGCTGATTGGCACCGTTGGAAACATCCGGCCCGATCTGAAAAATCCCCGCATCCAATTCCGCCATCGCACCCACCAGCGCCTCCAGCTCGCTCCAATCGGCGATGCGGCTGGCGACGGGTGTTCCATCGGGGGTAACATGGGTATGTGCGCGGGAACTGGAAAAACCGATCGCGCCAGCTCGCAATGCCTCCTGCACGGCATGCACCATGCGCTTCACATCATCCTCGGTGGCCTTTTTGCTCAGCGCGCGTTCGCCCATCACCGCCATGCGCAACGCCGAATGGCCGATATAGCTGGCATAGTTCAGCGCCTTCGGCAGCCGTTCCACCGTAGCCAGATATTCGGGAAAACTCTCCCAGGTCCAATCGATCCCCGCCAACATCGCTTCCAGCGGGATATCTTCCACCGCACTCAAACAACGAGCAAACCATTCACGCTGATCCGCAGGGCAAGGTGCCAGGGCAAAGCCGCAATTGCCCATCACCACGCTGGTCACGCCATGCCAGCAGGAAGACGTGCCGGCACTATCCCAGTTCACCTGCGCGTCCATATGTGTATGGCCATCAATGAACCCGGGGGACACAATCAACCCATCGGCGTTGATTGTCCGCTGGGCCGGCGCGCGGATGCGCCCAATCTCGACGATACGCCCGCCCTTCACCCCAACATCGGCGCGATATCGCCCCATGCCAGACCCATCGACGATGGTGCCGTTGCGGATCACAAGATCGAGGCTCATGGCGGTTCCCTCCGTTATGTCGGCACCAGCTTAGCGCGCCCGTGCCCGCGCGGAAATGTCCCCGCCAGTCGCTGCTTGAACCCATGGCGCGCGGCGCATAGGCTCATGGGAAGCGCGAACAAAAACGAGGGGGAAACAAATGGCCGGGCCGTTAGCAGGCGTGCGGATTCTGGACTGCACATCGGTCGTGCTGGGCCCATGGGCGGCGCAGCAACTGGGCGATCTCGGTGCCGACGTCATTAAAATCGAACCGCCCACGGGCGATACCACGCGCCAGCTCGGGCCACGCCGCAATCCAGGCATGGCGGCGTTCTTCCTAGGCTGCAACCGCAACAAGCGCAGCATCGTGCTGGATCTGAAAATTCCCGAAGGCCGGGACGCCTTGTTCGAACTCGCCAAAACCGCCGACGTTCTGATGCATAATTACCGCCCCGAACCAGCCGCGCGGCTCGGCGTGCCGTATGAGACGTTTCAGAAAATAAATCCAAAACTGGTCTATGTCGCGGCCTATGGCTATCGCGCCGCCGGGCCGATGGGGCCAAAAGCTGCCTATGACGACATCATCCAGGCCGGCACCGGCATGGCCATGCTGCAAACCGTGGTGGCCGGCGCGCCACGCTTTCTGCCCACCATCGTCGCCGACAAAACCAGTTCCAACGCCGTCGTCTCCGCCGTGCTCGCCGCTTTATTCGAGCGCGAACGCTCCGGCCTGGGCCAGGCCGTCGAAGTGCCGATGTACGAAACCCTCGTCTCTTTTGTCATGGTCGAACATCTCTATGGCGAAACATTCATGCCGGCGGCACCCGAAGGCGCGGGCTATCGTCGCCTGCTAAACAAGGAACGCCGCCCATACCCATCCAAAGACGGCTTCTTCGCCCTGCTGCCCTACACCGATAACCACTGGCGCGAATTCGTCAAACTGATCCGGCGGGAAGAAATCATGCAGGATCCTCGGTTCTTCTCGCTGACCACGCGACTTGATAATATCGAAGTCGTCT
>SHWN01000166.1 GCA_009693795.1 Acetobacteraceae bacterium | reverse complement strand
TTTCATCATCCGGCAGGTCGGCGCGGCGGACCATGATCGCCTTGGACGTGCCACCGCGCATGAACACGGCGGGCAATCGCGATTGGGGCATGGGTCCCTCTGCTTCCTTGGCGCTGCGTTTCGTCGTTCTTTCGATACGCCACGCCGCCAGCCCGGGCAAGACTGACCCACGCCTCGCGATTGCCCCGAGCTCCTGGCACGGACTACGCTGCGCACAACGATGGGGGTGGGAAGGCCATGCATGTGGTGGTGATCGGGGCGGGGATCGTGGGCATGGCCAGCGTGTTGGAATTGCAACGTGACGGCCACGCGGTGACGATCCTGGAGCCCGGCGATCCGGGTGGCGAGCAGGCTGCTAGCTACGGCAACGGATCACTTCTGAACCCGAGTTCCGTCATCCCGGTCTCCGCGCCTGGAATTTGGAAGAAGGTACCTGGCTATTTGTGGGATCCGCTCGGTCCATTGGCTATTCGCTGGCGTTATTTGCCGCGATTGCTACCCTGGCTGTGCCGTTTCATTGTCGCGGGATCGAGTGTGGCAAAAATTGAGCGCACAGCTCGCGTCCTGGCACCCCTGTTGGCGGCGTCCCCGGCCCTGCATCGCGCGCTGGCCGAGGAAGCCGGTGTGGCCGATTTGATCCAGCGCAACGGCGTGCTGTTCCCCTTTCTCTCTCGCGCCGACTATGAGGCGGAGGCGGTGAGCTGGCGCATCCGGGCCGATAACGGCACCAAATGGATCGAATTGTCGGGGGAGGAATTGCATCAGCGCGAACCCTCTCTCGACCGGCGCTACCGCTTTGCTCTTCTCGTGGAGGAAAACGGCCAATGCATCGATCCTGGCGCCTATGTCGCGGCCCTGGCGCGGCAGGCACAGGCACAGGGCGCGGTCCTGCGCCGCGCCCGCGCTCTAGGTTTTCGTATCGAAGGCGGCCGCCTATGTGCCGTGCGCACCGAGGGTGAAGAAATCCAAGCCGATCGCGCGGTTATTGCCGCCGGCGCGCATTCGCGGCATCTGGCCGCTGAGGCCGGCGATCGCGTGCCGCTGGAAACCGAGCGTGGCTATCACGTGATGATCGAAAACCCCGGCACAGGCCCGCGCATTCCGATGATGCCGAGCGATGGCAAGATGTCCAACGTTATGACCGCGCGGGGCCTGCGTATTGCGGGGCAGGTGGAACTGGCGGGGTTGGCGGCGGCGCCAAACTGGCAACGCGCAGAGATTCTTTACCAATTTGCCCGCAAGACCTGGCCGGACTTGCCGAAGGATATTCCGCCGGAGCGGATAAAGTTTTGGATGGGCCATCGCCCGTCAATGCCGGATTCCCTACCCTGTATTGGCTTGGCGTCCGGCTGCGCCGATGTCGTGCACGCTTTTGGCCACGGCCATGTCGGGCTGACGGCAGGGCCGATGACGGGCAAGCTGGTGGCGGCCCTGATCGCCGAACGGACGGCGGGCATCGATTTGGCGCCATTCTCGGCACGCCGGTTTGCACCTAATTAGGTCCGGTCATTTTTATATTGGAGCACGACCATGACTGAACGGCCATTTACCCAGGTGGGTCTGAATGTCCTCCCGCAATAGGATACGCCGATCATCGATAATGGTTTAGAAGTCATGATACCGGAACGTCGCGCCATCGGCTTCACTGTGGAACCGATGGTCTGCATCGACCCGAAGGTGAAGCCGATCATCGGCTTGGTCCGTGTCGGCATGATCCGATCCAAGGAACCGCTGTGCGGCAAGGCTGCCGACCGCATGGGTTGGTATGAGTATGGCGCTGTTGACGATTTTCCGACTACCGCGTGCATCCAGGACAGCGACCATCATCTCGGCTGTGGCGCCTCCTTAGGCGAGGTGCAATCGACCGTGCGCAAGGCGTTCGGTTCTATCGGCTGTGTTACCAACGGGTCATTCTGCAACCTCGATATTTGGGCACCCGGCTACCAGATGATCGGCGGGGGCGTGGAGCCAAGCCATGCGCATGTACAAATGGTGGAGTTCGGCAAACAGGCCAACATCTTCGGCATGCAGGTGGACCACGATGAAATGGTACACGTCGATTTTCATGGCGCGGTGGTGATTCCAAGGGAGGCTGTGAAGAAACTACCCGCAGCGATCGACCTGTTGACGCGGCGGGAAAAAGTCATTCTTGATATTTGGTGGGGCCCTGAATTCAGCCGCGGCAGATTGCACGACGCGATCAGGCGCTCTGGCGAAATTCATTGACGCGGATCTGATGCTGCTGGTGAAATCAGGCGGCGCGACCGCGTTCCCGGAATGGGAGCGTTGCTTCGCCGAATTTGTGCCGGCGCTGGAGGTGCGCGCCTGGGACGATCCGCTGGTGGACCCCGAGGAGGTTCGCTACGTACTATGCTGGGAACCGGCGCCGGGCTGGCTGGTGAGGTTTCCCAATCTGCGGCTGATTATTTCGTCGGGCGCAGAGGTTGATCATATCCTGTGCGACCCGTATTTACCGTTGCATATCCCAATCGTGCGCATGGGTGGCGGCGCGACGGTGGCGCACATGGCGGATTTCGTTCGGCTCGGCTGTTTTGCCTTGCTACGCGATATGCGCCGCATCATGACCAACCAGGCAGAACGCCATTGGGAGGAATTTGGCGTGCCGCGTTCATCGGCGGAAACGCGGGTGGGGGTGATGGGCCTCGGTATGCTGGGTGGGCCGGCGGCGGCGGCGCTGCGCGATTGCGGCTTTATCACCGCAGGCTGGTCGCGCCGGCGTCGCACTATTCCTGGAGTGCGCTGCTTTGAGGGCAATGCCGAACTTGCGGCCTTTCTTTCGCGCACCGATATCCTGGTAAATTTGCTGCCACGGACCAGTGGAACACACGCTATCATTGATGCCGATACGCTGGCCCTACTGCCGCCCGGTGCCGCGGTGCTGAATGTCGGACGGGGGGCGCACCTGGTGCTTGACGATTTACTTCTCGCTCTTGCCGCCGGCCATATCAGCGGTGCGTTTCTGGATGTATTCGATCCAGAACCATTGCCGGCCGATCATCCGGTGTGGGGGCATCCGCGGATCATCGTGTCCACCCATGTCGCCGCCATTCCGTCACGTCGGGATCGTGCGCGTTTCGTTGCCGAGGCAATCACGGTATTTGAACGCGGGGAGACGCCGGAGAATCTTTACGATTCGGTGCGGGGCTATTGATGCCAGTCCGAATGGTGTCGAATATTGACACTAGAAATATCGAATGGTCTAGCGAATGATATGAATACTAGGCGAAATTTTAACCTCACAAATTTGATTCTGGAAAACACGGTGAGGAATTGCGATCGTTTTGCTATTCGTATATTGGACGATCATGCTTCGTATAATCGGCTACGCAATTCGGCACTGAAAAAACTATTGGACTGAATGATCTCCCTGTGGACCCCAAGTCCGTATTTCGTCGTGAACGAAATTCCCAAGAACAACCATGGGAAGATCATTTGGCGCACTGGCGGATGCTTTACAGGAGATGCTGCTTATCCTATTCGCCGCTCGTGATTCGCGATGATCCGTTTGTATGACTTGAGGTTATTGTGGCAGGCCGGTAAGTCTGTAGCGATGTAACGGAGGGTACGCCCATGGCTGGGCCCAATTCACCAAACCTGATCGCAAATATTGCCGCCCCGCGCCTGATGCTGGTGGGTGGCGGTGCTGTGGCGCAGGTAGCGGAGGTTCTGAAAAAATTCTTACTGTCGCGTCCGCTGGTGGTGACCGATCCGTTCATGGTTTCCTCGGGGCTGGTGGAACGCTGTTTGGTGCCATTGCGAGCCGCGGGAATTACGCCTGGCGTGTTCAGTGACACGGTGCCGGAACCGGTTGATACGGTGATCGAAGCGGGTGTCGCGCTGTTGCGCGGGAAAAATTACGATTGTCTGATCGGCTTCGGCGGCGGCTCGCCGATCGATACTGCGAAGGCGATGGCGGTGCTGGCCACGGGCGGCGGGCGGATGCGCGATTACAAGGTGCCAGCGCAGGCCGATCGTGCCGATCTGCCGGTGATCGCCATACCCACAACGGCAGGTACGGGCAGCGAATGCACGCGTTTTACTGTCATCACCGATCATGAGCGCGATGAGAAAATGCTGATCGCAGGGCTGGGCGCTTTGCCGCTGGCGGCGATTGTCGATTACGAACTGACTTTCAGCGTACCGGCGCGTACTACCGCCGATACCGGTGTCGATAGTTTTACCCATGCGTTGGAGGCGTTTGTGTCACGCCGGGCCAATCCGTTTTCGGATGCGCTGGCGCTGGCGGCGATGGATCTGATCGGCAGGCATCTGCGTACTGCGTATCATGAGCCAAAAAATACTGCGGCGCGCGAGGGTATGATGCTGGGTGCGACGCAGGCGGGGTTGGCATTTTCCAACAGCTCTGTCGCGCTAGTGCATGGCATGTCGCGTCCGATCGGGGCGCATTTCCACGTGCCGCACGGCCTGTCCAACGCTATGTTACTGCCGGCGATCACGCGCTTTTCCGTCGCCGCCGCACCGGAGCGCTATGGCGAGGCTGCGCGGCGGGGTGGTTTCGCGGATGCGCGCGATGATGATGCGATTGCCTGCGCGAAGCTGGTGGACGGGCTAGTGGCCTTAAACCGCGAATTGAAAGTTCCGACACCGGCGGAATTTGGTATCGATTCGGTCATATGGGAGAGCAAGCTGGAACTGATGGCGGAACAGGCGCTGGGTTCGGGTAGCCCGAATAACAATCCCCGTGTGCCTGACGCGGCGGAGATCGTTGCGCTTTATCGAGAGGTCTGGCGTGGCGAGACGGGGAACGCTTGATTAGGTCGGGTGCCTTACGGGCCGGTCGTTGAGGAGATTGGAATATCTGCAGCGCGTACGAGCCCTTGGTCTAGTTTCGGGGAGGTGAATTGCGTCTCCAGCAAGGCGTGGAGATACGGCAGGTTGGGGGTTATATCGGCTAGGGCAGCGGCTACCCGACTTCGCTTGCGTGCCTAAGGAAATGGCGCAGGCCGATCAGATCCTTTACTGGTGGCCTTCCGTCAGCTCGAACACAATGTATCTACGGGAAGTATAGCGGCGTCGTGCCGCTCCTCCAGCCGCGCCAGGGTAGCGGGGGTTAGCCGCACGTCGAGGGAAAAGTTAATCGACTGTATCGGCGGCGCGACAAGGGGGCCAGAGCGGACCAGTCGGTGAGGGAGCGCGTGGCCATCGTGTCCGTCATGAGGGCGGCGAGGGGGAATTCTTCGACCTATGGCAGAACATCACCTAGAAACAATG
>SHWN01000165.1 GCA_009693795.1 Acetobacteraceae bacterium | reverse complement strand
GCCAGCACGGGCGAACCATCGCGAAAATACTGGCCTTCGCGCAATTTCATGGTCCAGCGCAGCCCGTCATGGTCGATAACAGGTGCTTCGACCATTTGCGGGCGCGGATGATAGGCCTCGTCACGCCCGAACAAGGTCTCGTAACACATCAGGGCGAAATTACGGGTGACCGTGGTAGTGGTCCATACAGGATCAAGGCTGGTGAGGTTGGCCTGCGTGACGAAGACGATTTTTTGCCAGCCTGGGCGAGGGCAGGGCGCGCCAATGGCATGGCGGCACTGGCCGCCAGGGCAGTGAGCAGCGAGCGGCTTTTTATTTTATATCCTCCATCCATGCCGCCTTATTCGGCGGCTTGAGCCACTCCCGATACGCGTGTGCGTGTGCGCATGGTCACGAATTCTTCCGCCGCCGTTGGATGAATGCCGATGGTGCGGTCGAAATCCGCCTTCGTCGCCCCCATCACCAAGGCGATCGCCAGCCCTTGCATGATCTCGGCTGCATCCTCGCCGAGCATATGCGCGCCGAGTACCTTTTGCGTCTTTTGATCCACCACCAGCTTCATCATGGTTTTCCGCGTCCGCCCGCTCAATGTATGGCGCATGGGAGTGAATTTCGCGACATATATATCAACCGGCCCGGTGGCGGCGGCGTCTTCTTCCGTCATCCCTACGCTGGCGACCGGTGGCGTGGTAAACACCGCGCTCGCCACATTTGCTAGTGAAACCGAGCGCGGATTTTCTCCGAATAATGTATCGGCCACCGCATGGCCCTCTGCGATGGCGAAGGGAGTGAGATTAATTCGGTCGGTGACATCGCCAATGGCAAAAATATGTTTTTGACTGGTCCGCCGCGCGTTATCAACAATGACAGCCCCATCCTTGTTCACCGCCACGCCTGCCTTTTCAAGCCCGAGTGCCGCCGTGAGTGGATTGCGGCCCGTGGCAAAGAACACCAGGTCCACATCCAGGCTCGATCCGTCGCTCAGCGCCAGGTGCTTACCGCCATCGCGCTCCTGTATTGTAAGCGGGGTGCAACCCGGATGCTGACTGACCCCCTGATCCTTTAACGCCTCGGCCATCGCCTCGCGCACATCCTGATCGAAGCCGCGCAGTGGTAATGGCTGGCGATAGACCAGATCCACCTGAGCCCCCAGTGCGGCGAAAATCCCGGCGAATTCCACCGCGATATAGCCCGATCCCACTACGGCGACGCGCTTTGGCATCACCGGCAGATAAAATGCTGCATCGGAAACAATGCCCAGTTCCGCGCCGGGAATGGCTGGGCGCACCGGATTGCCACCCACGGCGATGACGATCCGCTCCGCCGTGATGCGCTTGCCACCCACATCGAGCGTATGCGGATCGATAAAGACCGCTCGCGCCTCAAACACCATCGCCCCCGCACTCTCTAGCAAGCGGCGATAAATGCCAGTTAGGCGGTTGATCTCTTTGTCCTTCGCGGCGATTAGATTTTCCCAATTATGTGGACCCTTGCGGATCTCCCAGCCAAACCCGGCGGCATCGTCGGCCCAGCCGCCATATTCGCCCGCCTGCACCAGTAGCTTCTTTGGCACGCAGCCGACATTCACGCAGGTGCCGCCCCAGAAACGCTCCTCGGCCACGCCGACGCGCGCGCCATGCCCGGCCGCGATCCGGGCGCAGCGCACCCCTCCGGAACCGCCGCCAATCACAAAGAGATCAAAATCATAGGGGGCGCTGGGCATCGTGACGGTCCATGATGAAAGGAAGCGACGCCGATAGGGCTAATGCAAAGCCACGGGCGAGGCAATTTTGCCCCAGGCCGGGTGCCCGTCATTGTGATCGCTGTCGTCCTTCCCGCGGTGAATGAATGCGCGCGGCAGGTGGCATCGCTACCTATGCTTGGCTGGCGTGTGCCACTGCCTTCGCCTGCTTCGCGGCCTTGGTAACGCGCAAAGCCATTCGATTAGGGCTGCCAGCGCTTTCGGGTCGATCGGCTTGGGCAGATAGTCGTCCATCCCCGCGGCGATAAAACGTTCCCGATCACCACTCAATGCGTCATCGGCCAAGGCAGTGATCGGAACCTTACGGATCGGGCCATTGGCGGCCCGGATAGCCTGTGTCGCTTCGATCCCATCCATCTCCGGCATGTGCACATCCAACAGCAGCAGGTCGTAGGGGATTGTCATGAGCCCGCGCACCGCTTCGGCCCCATTGGTCATCCCACTGACCTGCTGCTGGTTCCGGCGGAGCAATGTCTCGATCAGGCACTGGCTGGCGGGATTGTCATCGTCCACCAGAATGCGCCGTTGCTCGCTGGGCATTACGCAGGGTGGCTGGTACGACCGTGGTTGGCGTCGTCGCCGAGCCAAGGAACCGTGCCGTAAACCAGAAACGGCTGCCCTGGCCGGGTTCGCTCTCCACCCCGATTTCACCGCCAAATATGTTGGTAAGCTTGCGACAAATCTCCAGCCCGAGGCCGGTGCCGCCCTATTCGCGCGTCGCAGACCTATCGAGCGGCGGAAAGCAGCAGCACAACCGGTCCCCCATCAATCAGCGACTGGCCAATTGCCCCTGCTCGGGGCGGAGCACCATGCATGGGCTTTTGCGCTTCGCCAACAGCCCGCAGGTGACCTGCGCATCGCTGATCGAAAGATTAGCGACCTGGGCCCGCCACGTGGTCTTGCCGCGCAGGCTGACCAATTGCACGCGTGCGTCTCCGGCTTCGGCCAGCCGTTGCGCACCACGCGCCGCGGCACGTGCCGTCTGCTCACTCGGAAAGCTGCCAACCTGGATGCCGAATCGAGAGGCGGCCCGGGCTGGCCGCATGGACAACGCCACCGGTGTTGCATTGGCACGGCTGATCAATCCGGCCAACCGCGACGTGGACGGGGCCTCGCGACGCGCGATTGGGACGTCCATACGCTCAAACCCCTGATCAAGCAGTGCCATCATGTGGTTATCACGTTCCCACCCGTTGCTCCCGCCAAGCACGACGCCCACAAGGCGCACGCCGCCTCGCGCGGCGGAGGACACAAGATTAAACCCGGAGGCGACGATATAGCCTGTCTTCAGCCCATCCGCGCCCGGATAGACGCCCAGCAACTTGTCGTGGTTGCTATGGGTGCGGCCGTGAAAACTGAAATGCGTGGTTCTGAAATACCCATAATAGGCCGGAAAATCGGCAATGATCCGTCGCCCGAGCAAAGCGAGATCGCGTGCCGTCGTCACTTGCTGCATGTCAGGCAGGCCAGAGGCGTTGCGGAACACCGTTCGCGTCATGCCGATCGAGCGGGCGCGCAAAGTCATCATTTGCGCGAAACGTAGCTCGTCCCCGCCCAGCATTTCGCCCAAAGCGGCAGCCGCATCATTGGCGGATTTGGTTACCAGTCCGAGAATCGCCTGTTCCACCGTGATCCGCGATCCTGGCTGCAGGCCGAGTTTGGTGGGCGGCATCGCCGCGGCATCGGCGGAAATCGGAACCAGCTGCTGCAAGGTGATACGCCGGTCGTGCAGCGCCTCGAATGTTATGTAGAGCGTCATCAATTTTGTCAGGCTGGCCGGATAGCGGTACTCATCGGCATTGATCGCTGACAGCATCTCTCCGGTGCGCGCATCCACCACGATGGACGCATAGCGCGCCGATCCAATTTGTGCTGCCGCCGGCAAGGCTAATCCCATTGTGACCAGGGCGCACATCCCCAACACCGCACAATGATATCGGACCCTTCGTAAGCTAATTAGTCCTGAATGCATTGCAAAACCCTTGATCGCGCCAGAATCGCGAGTTTAGAGAGCCGGGGCGCGCATTGTCCAGTCGAAATATCCTAAAGTCAAAAACATAAGGGCTTACAGGCAACTTTTAACCGTTCTGGCGCCACCCTTACCGGCAGGATTTAAGAAAAAGCAAAAAATTTTGGTGCGGCGCACAAATTTCTCTTGCCACACATCATGAACCGACCTATCTAAGCTTCCTGCTGCGCCGCAACATAGAAATTGGCGCAGCGAAGCAAAACGATGGCGCTTTGGCCCGCTGCCTCACATAGACAGGAGATGACGGTGGCGGCAAAGCGAAAAATTTCTGACCCAGTCGGCGCCTTACACGAGGCTGTCACACCGAGCACGCAACATAAGGCCGCTCTGATGGCCAAACAAGACATGGAGACCATAGATGAAGACCGCAGAAGATTTCGTCGCTTTTGGACGGGCCAGCATGGATGCCCTCGTGAAGTCCAGCCATATCTGGACCATTGGCATGCAGGATCTCTCGAAGCAGGTCGCCGCCTCGGCGCAGGCCAGTTTCGATGAGTCTCTCACCGTATTCAAGGCGTTCAGCGCCTTGAATACGCCGAAGGACGCGCTGGACATGCAGGCGAATATGGCCCGCGTTGGCCTGGAAAAAGCCGTTTCTGAGACCGGTAAGTTGACGGATGCCTCCGTGAAACTGGCCGAGCAGGCGATGGCCCCGCTTACCGCGCAGATGAATCTGGTGGCGGAAAAGTTCGCGAAGGTGGGTTAGCCCGCAAGGGTTCTACCACTGGCGCGCCGCCGCGGCGCAGATCGCCTTCCTCCCCCCAAGCGGGCGATCGCGTCGCGGCGTTGAAAAAACCCAGATCCTTCCAGATCTGGGTTTTTTTCTGAAAATCTGGCTCCTGGCCGCAATTTGGGGTGATCTTCCAATGGAAATTCGTGCGCTTGTATGCTCGACGCTGTCAGTCCACCCTGGGGCCGATCCTATGGAAAGCCATAAGGGTGGCGTTTAAAGAAAAAAAGCAACACTCTTTCAAGAACGCCCTAGCATCCGATATGCTGTCCTGGCGCCTGTGCCCGGGTGCGGCGGAGGATGGCGACTGGCCAGGAAACCCCATCCAGGTAAAAGCGGAGCGATGAGCGATAACGACGAGCGCGGCGGCGGAAATGGTGAAAATCCCAATACGGGGGTTGTGGTCAAGGCGCGCCCGAAGACCCGCAAGCCTACCATGTACAAAGTCCTGATGCTGAACGACGATTATACGCCGATGGAATTCGTCGTGCATGTGCTGGAACGCTTCTTCCAGAAATCGCGGGAGGAGGCGACGCAGATCATGCTGCACGTGCATCGCCGTGGCGTCGGCGTGTGCGGTCTCTTCACGTACGAGGTCGCGGAGACCAAGGTGACGCAGGTGATGGACCTCGCCCGACAAAATCAGCATCCGCTGCAGTGCACGATCGAAAAAGAATGACTTGTTTACAAGCCGACATGGGGCATCGAAGATTGCCCTCTCGACCCGGGATTGCGCGCCCGGCCGAGTCCCACCCGGCCGGCCCTGCCCGCATTCCAACGCGCTGGAGCGTCACCAACCATGCTTTCTCGTAATCTCGAACAGACGCTCCACCGAGCTTTGTCGCTCGCTTCGGACCGCAAGCACGAATATGCCACCTTGGAACATCTGC
>SHWN01000164.1 GCA_009693795.1 Acetobacteraceae bacterium | reverse complement strand
ACCCGGAGACCTATGAGGAAGTGCATGTGCCGGCGGCGTTGCTGGGCGATGCGGCGCCGTTTTTACAGGATAATATGAAGGTCACCGTGGATATGGTGGAAGGCGATCCGGTTGCCATCATCCTGCCCGCGCAGGTGATTTTAGAAATCATCGAGGCCGACCCGGTGGTGAAGGGGCAGACGGCGTCGTCGTCCTACAAACCAGCGAAGCTCTCCAATGGCGTGAAGACCATGGTACCGCCGTTTATCGAGGCGGGGGAGCGGATTGTCGTGCGCACGGAAGACGCGAGCTACGTGGAACGGGCGAAGGGTTAAGTTTTATGGCTTTGCGCCTCTCGCCGCATATGACCGTGATGGCGAATGCGGCGCAGCGCGCGGCGAAAAGATTGCTGCACGACTTCAACGAGGTCGAGCAATTGCAGGCCAGCGTGAAGGCGCCGGGGGATTTTGTCTCCCAGGCCGATTTGCGTTCCGAGCGAACCTTGCGCCAAGAATTGGAAAAAGCGCGGCCGGGTTTTGCGTTTTTGATGGAAGAATCCGGCGCTTCTGGGTCCGATAACTGGGCCTGGCGCTGGGTGGTGGACCCGTTGGATGGAACGACGAATTTTCTGCACGGGATTCCACATTGGTGCATCTCCATCGCGCTGGAAAAGCGGTTGCCTGATGGTGGATCTGAAGTGGTCGCCGGGCTGATATACGCGCCCTGCGTAGACGAATTGTTCTGGGCGGAAAAAGGCGCTGGGGCGTTCGTGAATGAACGCCGGCTGCGGGTTTCAGGGCGGCGGGAGATGAATGAGGCAGTGTTCGCCACGGGTATTCCGTTCGCCGCCGTAGCGCCAGCGCGACGGTTAGCGTTTGCGCGCACCTTGGGCATGCTGATGCCGCATACGGCGGGCATTCGCCGGTTTGGGGCCGCGGCTTTGGATCTCGCCTGGGTGGCGGCCGGGCGGTATGACGGCTTCTGGGAATTGGGGTTGCAACCTTGGGATATGGCGGCAGGGCTGCTTCTTGTGCGCGAGGCCGGGGGGTTTGCGACGGATGCCGGGGATGGTGATCCGCGCGAAACCCGGGCCATCGTCGCCGCCAATCCGCATCTGCACGCGGCGTTGCGTGCGGCGGTGGTGGATGGGCAGGATGCCGCGCGCGGGGCGTGACAGAAACTTAACCCCGCGGCGGCGATTGCGCGATTGAGCCGGAGCGTCGCATCCAGTAGGGTCTTGGTCCATGCGCGCAGTAACGTTTCATTTCGTGGTTTCCCTGGGTCTTGGCCTCGGACTGGCCATTCCAGCGAGTGAGCCCGCGCTGGGGCAGGTTAATCTCAATCTGGATGCGTTGAACGCGCCGGCGGAGGGGCAGACGCCACCGGCCAATCGCCCGGCTCGACCGCCCGCGCAGCCGGGGCAAACCACGCGCACGACACCGCCGCGCGCGGGCACGCCAGCAGCCAGGCCGGCCGCCACCAGCCAGGTCGCGCGTACACCGGCCACGACGACCACGACCCCGGCACCGACCGCCAGCGCGCCCACCCGAGGCAGCGCTGCGCCCGCCACGGCGGGTGGGGCCGCCCCGGGAACCACTGGAGGCACCATTAGGGGTGCCGCTGTGGGTGCGGCAGCGATGGGGGCAGCCGGCACCGCCGCGCTTATCCTGCCGGAACGCGCTCCGGACGTGGCCTTACTGGCCGAACCCGGCCCGGTAGCCAGCACCGCCCAACCGCCGCCGCCGCGCCCCGCCACCGCTGCAGATGCCGGTAGCTCCACCACGCGTCTTGCCAATGAACTGCGGGTGATTTTCGCCGCCGGCAAAAGTGACCTGAACCCGGACTCCGCCGCCACCCTGATCGCCTTCGCCAAGGGCGCACTCAGTGGCGAGACTATTAGTTTCAACGTGCAGGCCTATGCCTCCGGGCCGGCGGAAGATCCATCCGCCGCGCGCCGGCTGTCACTGGCGCGCGCACTGGCCATCCGCGCAACGCTGATGGCCGATGGCATCGCCTCTACCCGCATCTATGTCCGTGCCATGGGAAGCCCCGCCTCCATGGATACCGAGGCAGTAGACCGGGTGGATATCGCCATCCTCGGCGCCGCGCCGCGCGCTCAGCTGGGTGCACCCCCTGCCCCAAGCCAAGTCCGGCCGTGAGACGATCGTGACCCATCCCCGCCCCTATCTGATCGCATGCTGCTGTTCCTTACCCTGGTGATCGGGGTGGTGAGCATGCTATTTGACACGCTTATACATACCCCCACTTCCAACATTGTGCTGACCATCTCAGTAAGCCCCTGTTGCATTTTACCCAGATGAATGAGTTCCAAGGGCTCGGCCCTTGGTGGGGGTTTGGGGGAAAAGTCCCCGACCTTACTTCCGGCCCGTCACACCCCGCCCAACCCGGCATAACCTGTCACGCGAATATTTCGCCCACGGAACGGATGGAATGCAGCACGCGTTCTTGTGACAGGCCCGGCCATTGTTGGCGCATGATAAAGTGGTCGACACCGAGCAGTTCGGTGTATTTGGCCACTGCTTCTTTGACAGACACCTTGTCGCCGATGATGAAGCGGTCCTTGCAGAAATTTTCGAACGACATGCCGAAGGCGTCCTGATCGGTAACCGGGCGGCTGGCGCCCCAGGCGGCATAGGCGGTGTATTTGTAGTGCAGGGCGGCCCGGCATTCCTCAAACGCGGTTTTATAACTTGAGCCGATATAGCATTCGCGGGTGAGTGGAAATTCGCGCGGTGTGCGGCCATATTCGGCCAGTGCGGCGCGGTAGGTGGCCATGTGGCGTTGTGTGGTTTTGATATCGGTAGTGTTCACCGCCAGCCAGGCATCGCCGATGCGCGCGGCGCGCTTGATGGCTGGCTCGGCCAGCGCCGCGACGTAGACCGGCGGGCCGCCCGGCGTGTGCGGCACGGCGCTGATCGCGGCGTTATCGACGGTGTAGTATTTCCCGTGATGGTCGACCTTCTGTTCCGTCCATAACCGGCGCATCACGCCGATGCATTCGGAAAACCGCGCCGCCCGTTCATTGATTGGCACGTTGAACGCCGAAAACTCCGGCTCCCGATAGCCGAGGCCGACACCGAAAATATATTTACCGCCGGAGAGGATATCCATCGTCGCTGCCTCTTCCGCCGCCTGCACCGGATTCAGCAACGCGAGAATGCGGATATTCGGGCCGATCATCATGTCGCCGGTTTCGTGCAGTAAATACGCCATCAGCGGCACTGGCTGCGGCATGCGCACGGGGCCAATGATATAGTGATCGGGGAACCAGACGGATGCATAACCGGACTCGCGGGCCGTGCGCACCTGCGCCAGCAAATTCGGCAATTGCGCATGGATGGACACGCCGTCCTCGAACTGCGTGTTGAGCATGACGCCGACTTTCATGGCGATCTCCTCAGATCATCTTGAAATTGGGCAGGCGGCGTTCGCCCATGGCCTTAATGCCTTCGCGGAAATCATCCGTGTGGCGTAGCCAGTCCTGTTCCTCATATTCGCGTTCCGTGGCGGCGGAGACGGCATCGAGCAAACCACGACGCATGGTTTCGCGCGCCGCCTGGACGGCGAGCGGGCCTGATTGCGCAATCTCCAGCGCCAGTTCATGCGCGGCGGCGCGCACATCAGCCAGCGGCACCAGCATTTCCGCCATGCCCATCTCATGGGCCTGCGTGCCGGTCAGACGGCGGCCGGTATAAAAAAGTAACGCCGCCTTTGTCGGACCTATTAGACGCGGCAGGGTCGCCGTCAGGCCGAAGCCGGGATGGTAATTCATGCGGGTGAAATTGGCGGCCCAGCGCGCTTCGTCGCACGTGACGCGAAAATCGCCCATCAGTGCCAGGCCAAGGCCCGCCCCGATGGCCGCGCCCTGCACGGCGCAGACGATCGGCTTCTTCGTTTTCCACAACCGTTGGGCGTGCTTGTAAAGATGCTTGCCGGTCCGCCCATCCGTCGCCACGCCATCCGGTCCGCGCCGCGAGAAATCCGCCCCGGCACAGAAATGTTTTCCTTCGGCGCACAGCACGATCGACCGGCACTCATCCTGCGTGTCCAGCCACTCGAACGCATCGCCGATTTCACCCACCAGATCGTTGCTGACGAAATTATTGGGCCCCGTCCGCAATTCCACCTCGGCCACGTGGCCGACCATTTTGTAGCCAATCAATTTGAAAGCGGGCACGCCGGACATCGCTGTCTCCTCCTGTTGCTCAAGCTTGCCGCCAGCTTATGGGTCGCGCCCCAAACCGACAATGCCTGCCCTATTCAGGCCAATCTTATTTGCCCACAAAACGAAGAATGTTTCACGCGAAGTAACCCACAGCACTTTCATAACGATGAGATATGTTAAAAATTCTGACCTCTATCGCGCCACCTGCAACCTCACCCGCGCGCCGGCAGGCGCGGCATCCCCTCCGGCACCTCGATCTCGGCCGCGTTCAGCATCAGCGCCACCATCGCGTAATACCCGATCAACCCGGTCAGCTCGACCGCCCCGGCCACACCAAACACGCCCACAACACGTTGATACACAGCCTCAGACACAAATTTCCGCGCCAACAGCTCCGTAGCATAATCGAAAATCGCCTGCTCATCGGCCTGCTCAAACGCGGAGCCCCCCGCCTTCAACGTTGCGATCGACACCTCGGAAAGCCCTGCCTTGCGCGCCTCCCCCTCATGGGATGCCCATTCGAACTGGCAATCCCAATGCCGCCCACAGGTGAGGATCGCAAACTCCCGCAACCGCGGCTCGAAACTGGAATTGAACCGCAACACCAACCCCATCGCCGACATCGCCTCCGCCAGTTCTGGGCAATGCATCGCCACCGCCAGCGGCCCCACGGGCGGTGAATTGCGTGGCCCGGACAGCATCGCGTCATAAACCCGCCGTTGCGCTGAGTTCATCTCGGCTTCGATTACCGCGGGAATCCGGGACATTATGGGGGCCATGGCAGCAAAATTCCTTATCGTGCGCTAGGTTCGGACGCATATCACACTCATCCGCGCGGGCAATCGAGTAAGGGTATCTGTAACTAAAGGCTGCAGTGCTAAATCAGTTGTCCTTTACTGTGTCTCAGATGGAGGGCGATGATAGGTTCGGACGAGACCGGGTTTGCAGAGATTTCTGAGACGACGAGTTTTCTGCACTATTTCATTGGGTTGCCGGATCATCATCAGGCCGGCAAGGTGGATTATCTGCTTCCGGAAGTGCTGCTCCTGATTCTTCTGGCGATTTTTGCTGGGGCGGAGGTGTTCACCGGCACCGCGCGATTTGGCACGCAAGACCGTGCTGCGGCGGCGGTTTCGACCCTATGTGAACGGCACGCCCTGGCATGATCATCTCGGCGATATCTTCGCCACGCTCGACGCCCGCGCCTTCCAGCTTTGCTTTGCGGCCTGGGTCGCGGCGCTGCTCGACATGATGTCGAT
>SHWN01000017.1 GCA_009693795.1 Acetobacteraceae bacterium | reverse complement strand
ACGATACGATCCATCGGTATGCGCAATTGGGCCCATGTGGGTCCGAGCCAGTAGCCGTTGGTATAACGTTGCGCTGTCGGCAGAAATCTCCGCCGGAACAGCGCGAGAAGCCACGGTTGGGGCGCTGATCGCATTTCTTACCAGGCCTTAAATTGGCACGACAATGACGCAGCGCAGCGCGGAATCGCTGGCGCGCTGATACGTTCTCAAGCCTTCTGGCGCGTGTGTTAGAAATGGCTCCAGCCGCTCGTGGACAGGATCAGCCTCTGTCCATGCGTATCAAGGACCCGGACCTCCGGCGCGCCGGATATCAGCCGGCCGATACAGGTGAGCGCGATCCCGGCACGTTCGGCAGCGGCGGCAAGATCGGCGGCGCGGGCCGGTGGAGCGGCGAGGAGAATTTCGTAATCGTCGCCGCCGGTCAGGATGGTTTCCAGCCAGTCCGGGCCGGCGGCGCGAGCGGGGGGCGAAAGTGGGACGCGAGCGACCTCGATCTCCGCAGCGAGGTTGGAATGGCGGCAAATGTGAGAAAGGTCCTGAACCAGTCCGTCCGAGATATCCATGCTGGCTCTGGCGAGGCCGCCGAGGGCGAGACCGAGGCGCGGGCGGGGTAGCTGGTAGCGGTTGAGTAGATGCCCGGTAGAGTCCGTGAGGCGGCCTTGCGCGACTGCGAGGCCAAGGGCGCCGTCGCCGATTGTGCCGGTCACCCAGATTTCGTCACCGGCCGAACCGCCGCCCCGACGTGGGGTTTTGCCGGGCTCGGCGTGGCCGATGACTGTGAGGGAGAGCGATATCGGACCAGGGGTGGAGGTGGTGTCGCCGCCTAGGAGATGGACCGAGAATTCCCGCTGGTCTTGCGCGAGGCCGGCGGCAAAGGCGGCAAACCACGCATCGGAGGTGCCGCGTGGGACAGAAATGGTGACGAGATAGCCGATCGGGATGGCGCCCTTGCCGGCGAGATCGGAGAGGTTCACCCGTAAAAGTTTGCGCGCGATTAGGTCGGGCGGGTCGGTGGGGAGAAAATGGATGCCTTCTACCAGCGCGTCGGCTTTGAGAATGAGATCTCGACCGGGGGGCGGGGTGAGAATGGCGACGTCATCGCGCAGACCGTCCGTGCCGGATCCTGCGAGGGGCGCGAAATGTCGCCCGATGAGGGCGAATTCAGGCGGAAGGTCGCTCATGCAGGGCCGTGGGTACAAAATTCAGATTGCATCCGTGCGCTTCCCACGCGATCGATCAGGCGATCCCGGCGGGGCGTAGCAGGCACGCCATTCGGTCCAGGATAGCATTGGCGAGGCCCGGTTCGTCGCCGGTGAAGAAGCCGTGCGCGATGTCGAGATATTCGTTGATAACCACGCGCGTAGGCGGGCCGTCGGCCATCGCGAGTTCCGCTGCGCCGGCACGTAGCAAGGCACGCAGGACAGGGTCCAGGCGTTCAATTTTCCATGCGGCCGGGAGCAATTCTGTCAACATGCGGTCGGTGCTTTCGCCCTGCGTTGTGGCGGCGCGGACAATTCGGCCGAACAGGGGCACCTCGGCGTCCGGGATGCGGCCGTCCTCGAAGCCGCCCCCACCTGATTGATCGGCGCCGGCGAGTTCACCGAGGCGGTGGCGGACGAATTCATCAATGACAGTTTCGGCGGTGAGCCCGGTTTGTTCGCATTGAAACAGTGCCTGCACGGCGGCGACGCGGGAGGCCGTGCGCGAGCGGGTGGGTGGCGCCATTATGCGCCCAGCCAGCGGGCTACATTAAGTTGCAACAATGCGGCGGCGGCGGCTTCGGCGCCTTTATTGTGGCCGTCCTGACCGGAGCGGGCTTCAGCCTGTTCCATATTGTCGCAGGTTAAGAGGCCGACGCCCAGGCAGATGCCGAATTGCAGGGAGACATCCATCAGCCCGTTCATCGCAGCGGCGCAGATAAAATCATAATGGTCGGTTTCCCCACGCACGATGCAGCCGAGTGCGACGTAGGCGTCAAATTTTTGGGCGCCGCGTAAGGCGAGGCGGACGGCTTGCGGGAGTTCGTAGGCCCCGGCGACGTCCAGCACGTCATGCGTGGCGCCGGCTTCCATGAGGATTCGCGCGGCGCCGGTGGTTAGTCCGTCGATCACAGCGCGATAATAGGGCGCCCGGATGACCAGCACATGCGGCGCGGGGCCGTCCACTTTTGGCGCGGCCGGGAGTTCAGCGTCAGCGGTGCTCATGTGCTCATTCCCTCTATCGGCTCCTGGCCGACGATATTCAGGCCGTAGCCTTCCAGGCCAATGATGGTGCGGCGGCGGTTGGAGATCAGGGTCATATTCTCGACGCCAAGATCGAGCAGGATCTGTGCGCCGATGCCGTAATCGCGCAATTCTGGGCCACGCGGGCGGGTAGAGGCCGCAAGGCCGCGGACCCGTTCGGACAAGGCCGTGGGTCGATGATCGCGGATCAGCACGATGGCGCCACGGCCCGCGGCGGCGATGCGGCGCATGGCGTTGTGCACGGCCACCCAATGTGGACCGCCGGTCATGTCGTCCAGCAGATCGATCGCGTGCATCCGCACGAGCACGGGATCGGGGCCATCCAGATCGCCCTTCACCAAAGCCAGGTGCTCAACATACTCCACCGTGTTGGCGTAGACGATGAGTTTCCACTCACCGCCCACGGCATGGATAAAGCTGCCTTCCTGCACGCGCTGGACTAGGCGTTCGGTGCGGCGGCGATGGGCAATCAGGTCGGCGATAGTGCCGAGTTTTAAGTTGTGATGCTGCGCGAAAGCGACGAGGTCCGGCAGGCGCGCCATAGTGCCGTCATCATTCATGATTTCGCAGATCACGCCGGCAGGGTTAAGGCCGGCGAGACGGGCGATATCGACGGCCGCTTCCGTGTGGCCGGCGCGCACCAGGGTGCCGCCTTCCCGCGCCATGAGCGGGAAGATGTGGCCCGGGGTGACGATGTCGTCACGGCCGCATTGCTGGTTTACCGCCACAGCGATGGTGTGTGAACGGTCATGCGCGGAGATGCCGGTGGTCACCCCTTCGCGTGCCTCGATCGAGACTGTGAAAGCCGTTTGATGGCGCGTGCCATTGGATTGGCTCATCAGCGGCAGGCCGAGATGTTCAACCCTTTGGCGAGTCATGGCGAGGCAGATCAGGCCGCGTGCAAAACGGGCCATGAAGTTAATGGCATCGGGTGTGGCGAATTGCGCCGGGATAATCAGGTCGCCTTCGTTTTCGCGGTCTTCATCATCGACGAGGACGAACATGCGGCCATTGCGGGCTTCCTCGATCAACTCCTCGGCGGTGGCGAGATAATTCGACAGGTCGGCCGTCTTGATATTCTGCATTAGCGAAACTCCGCCAGCCGCGCGACATAGCGGGCCAGCATGTCGATTTCGATATTGACCGTGTCGCCCGGTTTGAGCATGGCGAAGCCGGTTACAGAGGCAGTATGCGGGATGATGTTGACGCCGAATTCCTCAGCGCTGACTTCGTTCACCGTGAGGGAAACACCTTCGATTGAGACGCTGCCCTTCGGGGCGATGAATTTCGCCAGATCTCGCGGCATACGGAAGCACCAGCGGACAGACCCGTTTTCGGGGGTGGCCGATATCGCCTGCCCCACGCCATCAACATGGCCGGCGACGATATGCCCGCCAAGTTCGTCGCCCAGTTTCAACGCCCGTTCGAGGTTCACGCGCGTGCCCGGCCGCCAATTGCCGAGCGTGGTTTTCGACAGCGTCTCGGCGGAGGCATCGACGGCGAATGTATCCCTGCCCAGTGCTACCACCGTCAGGCAGCAGCCGGAACAGGCAATAGAAGCGCCCATGACAACCGAAGCAAGATCATCCCAGGGCGCTTCGATCACGACGCGCATATCGGCGCTCGCCCCCATGGGAGAAATGGAGCGGATAGTACCTAGCCCGGAGACGATGCCGGTGAACATGATCAGGCAACCCTATGGAATTCACTCAGCATGTCAGGCCCGAGCGGCGCCGCATAGCTTCGCGCAAATTTAGGCATGCTGGCCAGGGCCTGCACGCCTAAAGCCTGCGCCGCCGGCCAGCCATCGCATCCCATGATGGCGGGGGCATGGAACCAGGCGATGCGATCAACCAGATCCGCGTGCAGTAGAGCGGCGGCCATTTGCGCGCCTCCTTCCACCAGCAGGCGCGTGATACCGGCTTTCGCCAAGGCGACCAGGCCATGGGCGAGATCGACGCCCGGCACGCCGGCCGGGATATCCAACAGCCGCACGCCAGCCTCGACAAAGGCGGCGCGGCGGCCGGCTTCGGCGTCATCGCGCAGCAGCACCCAGGTGGGGGCGACGCCCGCGGTGGTAACGAGCCGCGAGGCTAAAGACAGGCGCAGATGGCTATCCGCCACCACGCGCACCAACGGATTGGGCCGAAAGCCCGGCAGGCGGCAGGTGAGATCCGGGTCGTCGGCCAGGGCGGTGCCGACACCCACCATCACCGCGTCATGGCGCCCGCGCATGGCATGCACGGCACGGCGCGCGGCCTCGCCGGTGATCCATTTGCTTTCGCCCGAGCGAGTGGCGATGCGGCCATCCAGGGTGGACGCAAGCTTCAACGTGACCAATGGCCGGCCATGATGGACGCGGGTCAAAAATCCCTTGGCGACTTCGGCGGCTTCCTCCGCCAGGCATCCTTCATCCACCGTAATTCCCGCGACGCGCAGCTTAGCGATGCCCTCGCCATTCACCCGCGGATCGGGATCGCGCAGGGCGATCACCACGCGGGCGACGCCGGATTGGATCAGCGCATCTGTGCAAGGCGGCGTGCGGCCCCAATGGCAGCAAGGTTCCAAGGTGACATAGACCGTCGCGCCTTTAACCGCCGCGCCGGCTATTTTCAGCGCCACCGGTTCCGCATGCGGGCGCCCGCCCGGCGCGGTGACGGCACGCCCGACCACGCGGCCATCACTCACCACGACGCAGCCTACGGAAGGGTTGGGCCAGGTATTGCCCAGGCCACGCCGCGCCAAAGCGAGGGCCGCACGCATATGCGAGATGTCTTCGGGCGTGTGGCTCATTCGTCAAGATTCTCGTCCATGGTGCCGAGGAATGCCTGAAAATCCTTCGCTTCGCGGAAATCTCGATAGACGCTGGCGAATCGGACATAGGCGACAGGATCGACTTCTTTCAATGTTTCCATTACCAGCTCACCGATTTTCTTACTGGGGATGGCGCTTTCGCCGGAGCCTTCCATCTGCCGCACGATGCCGTTGACGATGCGTTCGATTCGCTCTTCCTGGATCGGGCGTTTACGTAAGGCGATGCGGATGGAGCGGATCAATTTATCGCGGTCGAAAGGTACGCGGCGTCCGTCCGATTTGACCACCGTGAGTTCGCGCAACTGCGTGCGTTCGATGGTAGTGAAGCGTTGCTTGCAACTGTCACAGAAGCGACGGCGGCGGATGGCCTGATTGTCCTCCGTCGGACGGCTGTCTTTAACTTGAGTGTCTTCGTGACCACAGAATGGGCAGCGCATGTTCGTCAGTTTCCCGGATAAATGGGGAAACGTGCGCAGAGCGTTTTAACCCGCGCGGCGATGGCCACTTCCACGGTTGCGTTTATTCCATCTCTGGAGGAGGAAAGACCATCCAACACTTCGGCGATCATTTCTCCAACCTGGAGGAATTCAGCCGCGCCGAAGCCGCGCGTCGTGGCAGCCGGGGTGCCGAGGCGAATACCCGAGGTAATAGCCGGTTTTTCGGGATCGTACGGAATGGCGTTCTTGTTTGCTGTCATATGCGCGCGTTCCAAAGAAGCCTCGGCGGCCTTGCCGGTGACGCGTTTAGGGCGCAGATCCACCAGAATTAGATGGCAATCGGTGCCGCCTGTGACGATAGCCAAGCCGTGCTTGATAAGAGTTTCCGCCAGCACTTTCGCGTTGTCAGCCAAGGCCTGCTGGTAGGCGCGGAATTCGAAACGCAACGCCTCGCCGAATGCCACGGCCTTGGCGGCGATCACATGCATCAGCGGCCCACCCTGCAGGCCGGGGAACACCGCCGAATTGATTTTCTTACCAATGGCTATGTCGTTAGCAAGAATAAGGCCACCGCGCGGACCGCGCAGGGTTTTGTGGGTCGTGGTGGTGACGACATGTGCGTGCGGCAGTGGGCTGGGAAAAATACCGGCGGCGACGAGGCCGGCGAAATGCGCCATGTCCACCATGAAATAGGCGCCGACTTCATCGGCCACTCTTCGGATGCGCGAAAAATCGATGAAGCGCGGATAGGCCGATCCACCCGCGATGATGAGTTTTGGCTTTTCCGCGCGGGCAAGGCGTTCAAGTTCGTCGTAATCGAGGATACCATCCTCCTGGCGTACGCCATATTGCACGGAACGGAACCATTTACCGGTCAGATTCGGCGCGGCGCCATGCGTGAGGTGACCGCCAGCGGCGAGGCTCATACCGAGGACGCAATCTCCGGGTTGCAAGAGGCCCAGGAACACCGCCTGATTGGCCTGCGCGCCAGAATGCGGCTGCACATTAGCGAAGGTGCAATTGAAAAGTTTTTTGGCGCGCGCGATGGCGAGGTCTTCCGCGATATCGACGGCGACGCAGCCGCCATAATAGCGGCGGCCGGAATACCCCTCGGCATATTTATTCGTCAGTACGCTGCCCTGCGCTTCCAGGACAGCTCGGGAAACGATATTTTCGCTGGCGATAAGTTCAATAGCGTCCTGCTGGCGCGCCAATTCTTGACCGATCGCTGCGGCAAGTTCGGGATCGCTCTCGGCCAGCGTGGCGGTAAAGAATCCTGCCTGCTGATAGGGCGTGGAAAAATCGTTCATCAGGCTCTCTCTGTCTGGTGCTTATTTAGTTTGGAAACGCCCAACTTAGTGACACGGGGGGCGTGGCGGCCGCCTTCGAAATCGGTGGTGAGGAAGGCATGTACGACATCCAGCGCTTCGTCCTCGCCGGTGTTGCGGGCGCCGAGGGCGAGGATATTTGCGTCGTTATGCGCGCGGCCGAGCCGCGCGGCGGTGGCATCATGGGCGAGCGCGCAGCGGATGCGGGGGTCGCGGTTGGCGGCGATGGACATTCCTATGCCGGTGCCACAGATCAGCACACCGAAGCGGGCCGCGCCGTCGCCCACGGCCTCGGCGACCTTGACGGCGAAATCGGGGTAATCCACCCGCTCCGACCCGTTGGTACCAAAATCGAGCACGGCGTAGCCCTCCGCTTCCAGCAGCGCCTGGATGCGCGCCTTCAGCGGATAGCCGGCATGATCGGCGCCCAGTGCTATGGTAGGCTGAGGCACGATTGTGGTACGGGGAGCGTCGATCATGGTGAGGAACCTCTAGCACGGAGGGCCGGGGAGACAAATACCGGACACCTGAGTGGGGCCGGCCCGATTAGTGCGCCGGTCTGGGCACCAAACTGGGTGCCAGTCTGGACGGGCGTGGGGGGCAGCCGCTAAACCTGCCGTTCCCTTTTCAGGAATGGCGCGATGACCGGCTCCCTTTTTCCTATCACCCGGCCCCGCCGCCTGCGCCGGACCAGCGCGCTGCGCGCCATGGTGCGCGAGAACACGGTGTCGCTAGACGATCTGATCTATCCGATTTTCGTTGAGGAAGAGCTGGACCGGCTGACCCCGGTGGAGGCCATGCCCGGCGTCAACCGCATCCCCGAGGCAGAACTGGCACGCCACATCAAGGCGATCGCGGCGGCTGGGGTGCGCGCGATTATGATGTTTGGCGTATCGCGGCGGAAAGACGATACCGGCAGCGACGCCTGGAACCCGGACGGGCTGATGGCGCGCATGGTGAAGTCCGCGAAGGACGCCGCGCCGGAGTTGATCGTGATGTCGGATAACTGCTTCTGCGAATACACCGATCACGGCCATTGCGGGGTCATCAAGGGCGGCCATGTCCACAACGATCACACATTGGCCAACCTCGCCCGTCAATGCGTTGTGGCCGCGCGCGCGGGTGCCGATGTGGTCGCACCCTCAGCGATGATGGACGGACAGGTGCACACCATCCGCGCGGCGCTGGACGAGGCCGGCTTCGACCACACCCCGATTATGGCCTACTCCTCCAAATTCGCCTCCAGCTTCTACGGCCCGTTCCGCGAGGCTGCTGGCTCCACCCTGAAGGGCGACCGCAAGGCCTATCAGATGGACCCGTTCAACGGCCGCGAGGCGATTCGCGAATCCCTGCTGGACGAAGCCGAGGGTGCCGATTTCCTGATGGTCAAACCCGGCCTGCCCTATTTAGATGTACTGGCTCGCTTGCGCGAACGCACCCTGCTGCCGTTGGCAGTCTACCAAGTCAGCGGCGAATATTCGATGATCAAATTCGCCGCCGCCGCCAACGCCATCGACGAACACGCCGTCGTCCGCGAAACCCTCGGCGCCTTCAAGCGCGCCGGCGCCGACCTCATCCTCACCTACTTTGCCATGGATATCGCCCGCGAGGGTTTTTGACTCCCCACCAAGGGGGGGGGACGGCTCGTACGAAACAATCCACAGACTTATCAAGATATTTGCACCTCTCTTTGAGACATCTCCGTCGCACTGCCAAGGATATGTTATAAAATCAATCGCTTTTCGATTGCCCAGAGCAGCACCATGAGGAGCCCCGCCATGCCCTATGACCCCGCCCTCACCATTCTCGACCACGACCTCGCCGCGGACGAGTTCGCCTTCATAGCAGCCATCCGCGCCGATTTCGCCACCGCCCGCGTCGAAAACCTTACCGCCGACCCAAAGGAAACACTGAGAAAAATCCTTGCCCGCCCGCAACACTGGCTTACCGCGACGCTGCCCGACCTCTCCGGCCCCGGCCCCTGGCGCCTTGGCCGCAACCGATATGACCGCGGCGTCGCCGCCGTCTTTCTGGCGCGCGTGGAACTGCATACCCACGCCAAAAGCCGCACCGACCAGTTTCCCATTTATGTCACCGGCGCCGCCCAGGGCTTTTCCCTCGACGAATCTAGCACCCCACTCCTCACCGAGGTCACCCCCACCAGCCACTTCCACAACCCCCCGGGCGCCCCGCACGCCTTCCTCCCGAAAGTCGGAAAACCCACCTCGGCAAACTGGGGAATTGCCTTCCTCGCCATCACGCCTCGCAATCTTCAGGAAGACACCCAAGCAGTGACCAACGACGTCCGCGCCGCCTACCAACACACCACCGGAACCGAGGCGCCGCGCGGCGTTTAATCCTCCCCTACTCCACCCCGTCATTCTGAGGCACGCCGCACCACACCAAGCTCTTCTGAGGAACGCACCCCTTTGCGACCTTAGTTATCAGCCACGCCTTGCCAATGGACGCGGAATTCTCCTTTTAAAAATGCAAAAATATAGCCACTATTATCAGGTTGAATAAGGGAGCCTCTAAGTAAATCACCGCTTCAGATCCGACGGGATATTCTATAATAATTTAGTTTTTAAATCAGCTGAATTTTGCTCAGACTTCATTTATTATATTTAACCTCGTCGGCGCTTCACGCATATTTATCCCGGCTGGAGTGTCACATTGTCACACGGGGCAGGCCAGGGGCACCGGCAGCATTAGTTGAGCGGGACAGTTTCTGGAGGAACAGCATCGATAAAAGCGTCAACTCCAAGTGCCACGATGAGTAGAGCAATGGCGGGATTTCCGCTCGCCCAATCAAGCTCCGACAGCGATTGAAGCCTGGCGCAACCACAATACACCATCCTCCCCCACCTCGCCTCAGGCTACGGCAAGCTGGCTGCTAACATCGTGCGGTGGCGCCTAAGCCAGCCTCGCCAGCGGGCGCTCCGCCGGCCATATCAAACTTGGTGCCGCGATCGAGAATGAGCCAATATTCCAACCGAACCACGTGGCGAGGGCAGGTTAACGCCGTAGATTATCATCGGCCGAAAGTCTTACTGCCACGCGCTGGATGATCCTATTTTCTGCCATCACATGGACTTACACGCGCGTGCTTCTTTTGACCACGCCCAAAATCCAGAGATAAGATAAAAGCGAGACGGAGAATTGAAGCGACCATCTATGCTATTGAAAAAATGGTAGCGGCGGGCGGATTTGAACCACCGACCAAGAGATTATGATTCTCCTGCTCTACCACTGAGCTACGCCGCCATTGATTGGCCGCCTTGTCGCAAGCTTTGCCGAGGATGGCAAGCCGTCTTGTCAAAGCCGGCTCAGCACCCCGTCGCGGAAGCGACGCATGTTGTCGATGGTCCCGTCCAGGCTCTGATTGGCCCCGTAGCCGAACAGGCGGACATCGACGGCGCTGACGCCCAGTTCAGTCAAAGCCTGGATGTCGGAGACCCAATCGGCGTCGCTGCCCGTGAACATTTCGCGCTCGCCGTCGATTTTTGCGGCTGGTTTGACGCCGGGGCCTGAGAGGACGCGGAGCGCAATGGCGATCTCGGCTGGATTGCGGTTGGCCTTGTCAGTGAAACCACGAAAGCGTGCAAGACCGGCCTTGAACCGGGACAAGGTATTCATCGGGTGGGCAGGATTGGTGCCGACGGGGTACCAGCCATGGGCGTATTTCACCGTCCGGCGTAAAGCCGGTGCGCTTTCGCCGCCAACCCAGATCGGGATCGGGTTCTGCACTGGCTTCGGCGTGAACACCACATCGTCGAATTTGACGTATTTGCCCGAAAATTTTGGCAAATCGGCGGTCCAAAGTTCACGGCACACATCCATCCATTCATCCGTCACATGGCCGCGGTCGTCGAACGGGGCAGCGCCGATGGCCTCAAATTCCTCCCGGCACCAGCCGACGCCGATACCGAGCGTCAGGCGACCCTTAGACAGGAAATCGATGGTGGAAAGAAGTTTGGCCGTCAACACGGCCGGGCGGTATGGCACCACCATGACAGACAGCACGAAGCGCAGCCTCTTCGTCAGCGCGGCGATATAGGCGGTGGTGGCGAGCTGTTCAAGCCACGCCGCGTGAACGCCCGCCGGAAATTCCCCCGAATCTGTATAGGGATATTTCGAGTCCAGATTGCGTGGCACCATAATGTGGTCGCTGATGGTGACGTAATCGAAACCCAGCGCCTCGCCTTCGGTGACGATGCGGGTCAGGCTGTCAGGTTCGATCAGCGCTCCAGAGGTGGGCGCGTTGAAACCGATTTGCATCTTTTTCCTCCTGGGTTCCCTCACTCGGCGCCCAGGTTAGGACAGTTGGCGCGCGCCGGCTACTTCGGTAGATGGCGGGCGATATACGGTGGCAAATGGAACGCGCTAACATGAATCTCCGGCGTCCAGTAGCCGGTGCTGCCCAGGATGTCGCCGGCACGGGCACGGATGATGTCGGCGGAGCAGGTTTCCAGATCGTCGGTTTTCGCAGCCCAGCCCAATGTCATGAAACCGCCAACATAGGTGGGCACGGCGGCGACATAGGCGCTAACGTGGGGGAAAAACTTCTTGCGCCGTGCACTAGTGTCGCGCAGTTCATCTGCCTGCATAAAGGGCACGCCGCATTGGTTCACGATCAGGCCGCGCGGCGAGAGGATGCGCGCGCTGCTGGCGTAGAATTCATCGGTGAACAGCACCTCGCCGACGCCGACCGGATCAGTAGAGTCGACGATGATGACATCGAACGACGCATCGGCGGCGCGGCGCACATAGTCGATGCCATCGCCAACAATTACCTGAGCGCGTGGATCATTCCAGGCATCCCCAGAGATCGCTGGCAGAAACTCCTTGGACAGACCAATAACCTCGCCATCGATTTCCACCATCACGGCGCGTTGGACGCTCTTGTGTTGCAGCACGCGGCGCAGCACACCGCCATCGCCGGCGCCGATAATCAGCACATTCGCCGCCGCGCCATGTGCGAGCAGCGGCACATGGGTGAGCATTTCCTGATAGACGAATTCATCGCCCTCGGTGATCTGGATCACACCATCCAGCACCATGACGCGACCATGGGAAAAGCTTTCGAAGATAACGATGTCCTGGAACGCGCTTTTTACGCGAGCGAGTTCCCGCTTTACCAGAAAGCGCTGGCCCCAATCGGGGTAGAGGCTTTCATTGATCCAGATATCGGTGGTCATGGCCATACTCCAGACATCAGGACGGCCCGGGCTGATCTCCCGGGCCGTGGATCACGCCAACCGGCCAGCGACTAAACCGTCAGGCCGCGCCGTTGTTCGTTCAGATTAACGAAATCCGGTTTGAACGCCGCTTTCAGTAGCGGGATCGCCTTGTACGGATCGCAGGCGCCACACATAAAGATATCCACCGCGGCAAAATCGCGCTCCGGCCATGTATGGATGGAGATATGGCTTTCGGCCAACACCACCACGCCGGAGACGCCACCATTCGGAGAAAAATGGTGGAAATGGCTGTGTAGGACCGTCGCCCCCGCTACTTCCGCGCTTTCGCGCAATGCGCGGTCGATCAGCTCTGGGTCGGCCAGATTGTTGGCCCCCCAAAGATCGATCAGCAGATGCGTACCGGCGAAGCGCATGCCGTCCTTTTCGACGAAATAGTCCTTTTGCTCTTCCGGGTTATCTTGTGTCTGGTTTTCGCTCGGAAGTTCCGAGACCATCCCCAGCGGGTTGAGTGCGTTCACCGCATACCCTCCGACCAGCAGACGACCGGTTGCAGCACGCACCATGCGAACTACCCTAAGGCCAAGGAGCGGAAAATACAGAAACTCGCCCCCACGGCAAGCGAAAAGATAGGGTGCGGTAAGAACTTCCTGCATAGCTGGTTCACGCGCGGCTGGCGGCCAGATCAGCGCCGCACAAGTCCGCCAAAAGCGCCCGTGCCGACTCCAGTTCCCGCCTTAATCAAGGCAAATCCAAATTATTCTAATTGCTGTCAGCGGTCATTAGACGAACGAGATCGGAAACTAGACCCTGGGGGTACGCGGCAGGTCCTTGTCACGCATTTGCGCGAGCAAGGGCAGTCGCCAGCCTGGGCCGCCGTCGTGACGACTCGCAGCTGGCTGCCCTTCTGCGAGTTGTTGAGCGAACTTTCGGCGGGAACGATGCGGGCAATGAGTGCACGCAAGGCCTCTCTGGCCTTCGGACAGTTGCGTTGTTCCTCCAGGATGGAGGCGCGCGGGCGCAAGAGGGCATCGCTGCCGACGGCGGCCAGCGCGCCGGAGGCATCGGATTCCTGCAGGCGCAGCGCGGCGAGGCTGGTGCCAAATTGGACCCACACCGGGCCAGGGGGCGCGGCGGCGATGAGTTGTTGCAATAAGGGCGTCGCGCGGCGGGGGAGATGACCTATGCACAGTCGCCGCGATTTGGACAGCAATTGCTGTATCTGTTAGTGCTATTTTAGCCGCTTGTACTCAATCCCCCGGGGGCTGAGTACAAGCCCTCAATCGTCGCGGTGGACGCGTTCCATGCGTTCGTGGCGTTCCTGGGCCTCGATCGACATGGTGGCGATGGGCCGTGCTTCCAGGCGGCGCAGGCCGATCGGTTCGCCGCTATCCTCGCAATAGCCGTAGGTGCCAATTTCGATGCGTTGTAGTGCCTGATCAATCTTGTTGGTCAGCTTGCGGGCGCGATCGCGGGTGCGCAGTTCCAGCGCGCGGTCGGTTTCCACGCTGGCGCGGTCGGTTATATCGGCTTCGAGGATGCCGCCTTCGGACAGGCTGGCCAGGGTGCCATCGGCTTCACGGATAAGTTCTGCGCGCCAGCGCAGCAGTTTCTGACGAAAATACTCCGCCTGCCGAGCGCCCATGAATTCCTCATCCTCGGAAGGGCGGTAGTCCGGGGGGAGGGTTACCATCATTGAAAACGTTCCTACACTTCGTTGCCAGAGTGCCGGTTCCCGCCCCGGTGACCGTGGGGCGCTGACGTTCCTCGGGTTAGACGGCGGCCTTATAGCTGCGAGCGAAGGCCTCGCCAAGGGGGCGATGACGAACGTCAAAAAACTAACATCAATTGAGGTAGGATCGTCGGCCGTCGGCGTGGCGGAGGCGAGGCGCGTGAGGCCGAACGGCAGGTGCCTTGCTATGACGCCAATGGCGATTACGGCGCTGGCGGGACGGTGGTCGCTCGGCCCACCCGATCGCCATTTCGGCGCGCGCCTGATGATCCGCTTGTTCCGCCAGGCTGCGCCCCCGCTATCACCTTGCCCCACCAGTGTGATACTGGCGCTACATGGCTGGGATGGACGAGACCCTGTGGCAGCGCCTGCTACGTCGCGATGCCGCGGATGCGGGTTTATGCCCGCTTTATGGACCGCTGCTCGGGGCATCGGCTACGGGTGATGGCTGCCTGGTCCTGGGGCGGCTCGCGCAATCGCTGGATGGGCGGATTGCCACCGCCTCAGGTGCCTCAGGCTGGATATCGGGGCCGGCGGATCTTGAGCATACGCATCGGCTGCGCGCGCTGTTCGACGCCATTGTCGTGGGTGCCGGGACGGTACGGGCAGATGATCCGCAACTGAGCACGCGCCTGGTGGCCGGGCCATCTCCGGTGCGGGTGATCGTCGATGCCAACCGGCGGCTGGATGGCCGCTACAAGGTGTTCCGCGATGGGCCGCCGACCTTGCTGTTTACTGCCGCCGATAGCGAGGGGCCGGACCATTTGGGCACAGCGCAGGTGGTGCGGCTGCCACGCTCCGGTGAGGGGCTGGACCCGGCCGCGTTGCTGACGGCGTTGGCGGCACGGGGATTGCGGCGGGTGTTTATCGAGGGTGGCGGGATTACGGTGTCGCGGTTTTTGGTGGCAGGGATGCTGAATCGGCTGCATGTGACCGTGGCGCCATTGCTACTTGGCGGGGGCGTACCAGCCTTTACTTTGCCGCCCGCGCTGGCGCCGGCAGATGGGTTGCGGTTCAATTGGACGGTGCATCCGATGGCGCCGGATATTCTGCTCGATATTCCGCTGCGTCGCGTCGCGCTGATCGCGGATTGATGACCGAAGCGCACGCCTTTTGGACCGTGGCGGTGGGGCGTGGGGAAATCCATGCGGAAAATTTGTGCCCGCAACCGGGAAGCGTCCGGGTGCGCGCACTGGCCAGCGGGATTTCGCGTGGAACGGAATCGCTGATCTTCGCCGGCCGGGTGCCTTCGAGCCAGTACGAAGTGATGCGGGCGCCGCTGATGGCCGGGGCTTTCCCGTTTCCCGTAAAATATGGCTATAGCGCCGTGGGTCTAACGGTGGATCTGGCGCGCGTGTTCGTGTTGCATCCACATCAAAATCTGTTCGATGCGCCGGGCCCGATGTGTATTGCGGTGCCGGCTGCGGTGACGACCGAGCGCGCAGTGCTGGCGGCAAATATGGAAACCGCGCTGAATATTCTGTGGGATTCTCGTCCACTGGCCGGCGAACGGATTCTTGTTATCGGCGCCGGGGTGGTGGGGTTACTGACGGCAGCTTTATGCGCACGGATTCCGGCAACGAAGGTCACAGTGGTGGATATCGATCCTCGCCGCGAAAGACTGGCGCAGCAGCTGGGCTGCAAATTCGCTTTGCCTGATGCGGCGCCGGGGGAGCAGGAATTGATCGTGCATGCCTCTGCGTCCGAAGCCGGGTTGCGGCTGGCCCTGGCGCGCGCGGCGTTCGAGGCGCGGATCGTGGAGGCGAGCTGGTTCGGCGATCGAGCCCCTGCCCTGCCCCTCGGCGAAGCGTTTCATGCACGGCGGTTACGGATCGTGGCGACGCAGGTAGGCGCGGTTTCTCCCGCTATGCGCGGGCGACGATCTTATGCAGATCGGCTGGGGACGGCGCTAGAGTTGTTGGCCGATCCCGTGTTCGATCTGTTGCTGGATCAGCGGGTCGCGTTCAAAAATATGCCCGCAGAAATGCCGCGCTTGCTGGCCAGCGGGCTCTGCCATGTCATCACTTATGAAAGCTAAAAATAAATGTACAGCCTGACCGTTTGCGACCATATCATGATCGCTCATAGCTTTCACGGAGAAGAGTTCGGCTTGGCGCAACGCATGCATGGGGCGACCTATGCGGTGGAGGCGGAGTTTTTCGCCTCTGCTTTGGATCATCTGCAATTGTTGATCGATATTGGGTTGGCGAAGATCGTGCTGCGCGAATTGCTGGACAGCGTCGATTATTCTAATCTGGACGAGAACCCGTTGTTAAAGGGCACCAACACAACCACCGAATTCATGGCGTTTTATGTGCATTCCCTGCTCTCCGCCGCGTGTCGCACTGGCAGGCTGGGCGTGGCGGGGCAGAAACTGGCGGGCATTAAGGTGGTGATGCGCGAAGCGCCGACAGCGTGGGCGGCGTTTGAAGGGCCACTCGGTTAATGAGGCTAGCCTTGTTGGTGCCGGGGTCGATTGACGCGGTCTCGGGCGGGTATGCATATGACCGGCGCATGGTTTCTGGCTTGCGCGCAACGGGGCATGACGTGCGGGTGGTTGAGTTGGCCGGGCAGTATCCGCTGGCCGATGACACGGCGCGGGGCGCGGTGGGGGCGGCCTGGACTGGATTGGCAACGGACGAAATGCCGATCATCGATGGTTTGGCGTTGCCGGCATTTTCAGCGGCCGCCTTGGCGGCGCGCGCATCGGTGGGGCTGATCCATCACCCCACGGCGTTGGAAACCGGCTTTGCCGAAGATGTGCGCGAGTGCCTGCGGGAGATCGAACGCCAATTGATGCCGTTGCTCGCGCGGGTGATCGTGACCTCCCAGCCGACGGCGGAAAGGCTGGTGGCGGAGTTTGGTGTGCGCACCGACCGGATCGCCGTGGTGGTGCCGGGAACCGAGGATGCGCCACGCTGTCGTGGCGCGATGGATGGCGTGTGCCGGTTGCTCAGTATTGGCACGTTGATACCACGTAAGGGGCATGATCAGTTGCTGCGCGCATTGGCGCGGCTGACGGATATGGCGTGGCAATTGACCATTGTGGGCTCGGCGGCACGAGATCCCTTGCATGCACTTGGGTTGGCGGCCTTGGCCGGGGAGTTGGGCATTGCCAGCCGCGTGCACTTTGCCGGTGAAGTCGTGGATAACGGATTGGAAACGCTGTGGCGGGAGGCGAATATTTTTGCCCTCGCCACGCAGTATGAAGGCTATGGCATGGTGATCGCCGACGCGTTGAAGCGCGGCATTCCGGTGGCGGTAACCGCTGGTGGCGCGGCCGGATCGCTGGTGCCGGCGGAGGCCGGGGTAGTTTGCCCGGTGGGCGATGTAGATCAATTGTCCAAGGCATTGCGGCGGATGATCTTCGGACGCGAACTGCGTGATTATCTGGCGGAGAATGCGTGGCAGGCGGGGCAGGCTTTGCCGTCCTGGAATGATCAGGCGCGGGCATTCGCGGTGGCGTTGACGTGAGCGAAAATTTCGATGCCGGCTGGCTGACGCTGCGCGAGCCCTTCGATCATGCAGCGCGCAATCATGCGCTAGCGATGCGATTGGTGGGCGCGTTGCCGGTAAAGCCCAGGTTGATCGATCTGGGGGCGGGGACCGGGAGTTTATTTCGTTACCTCGCGCCGATGATTGACGGGGCCCAGTCCTGGACCTTCATCGATGCGGATCCCGCGTTACTGGACGAGGCGTTCAATGTAACGGCCGATTGGGCGGATGGGTTGGGGTATCGGATTAGCGGCGATGATAGCGCGCTGACAATTCATGCGCCCGGTGGCGATTGGGTGATGGATGGGGAGTTGCACGATCTTGCGGCCATACCAGGGGGATTGGCGTTTCGTGAAGCCGATGCGGTGGTGTGCTCGGCATTGCTGGATCTGGTCTCGGTGGGGTGGATCACGTGGTTGGCTGGTACGCTGCGCGTTCCGTTCTATGCAGCGTTGAGCGTGGATGGGCGGGACGGCTGGTTGCCGTTTCATCCGGTGGACGCAGTGATGCGAGCGGGGTTTCGGCGCGATCAGCGACGCAATAAGGGGTTTGGGCGGGCGTTGGGAACGGGGGCGATCGCGGAGGCATTGCGGGCGTTTTCCACACTGGGATTTCGGGTGTCATCCGCGCCGGCTGACTGGATGGTGCCGCGCACGGCGCTGGCGATGCTCGATGCGTTGATTGTCGGCGGCGAACGTGCCGCCGTCGCGGCGTTGCCGGCGCAGCGGCATGTGCTGTCCGGCTGGCGCGAGGCCCGGCATGCGCAGGCGATGGGGTTGCGTCTGGCTGTGCGGATTGGGCATCGCGATATTCTCGCGCTGCCAAAGTAAGGAGGGCTTATCATGCTTCTGGGTTGCATCGCGGATGATTTTACTGGAGCCACCGATCTGGCCTCCATGCTGGTGAAGAATGGCATGCGGACCGTGCAGGTTATCGGCGTGCCGGGGGTGGGCGATTCGGTGCCGGATGTGGATGCGGTGGTAGTGGCATTGAAATCGCGCACCGCGCCGGCGGTCCAGGCTGTGGGCGAAAGCCTGGTGGCGCTGGAATGGTTGCGCGCTGCGGGGTGCCGGCAGTTTTTCTTTAAATACTGTTCCACGTTTGACAGTACCGACGAGGGCAATATCGGGCCAGTCGCGGATGCGCTGGTGCGGGTGTTGGGGTGCGGGTTTGCTCTGGCGTGCCCGGCTTTTCCGGCGAATGCGCGCAGTGTTTACCAGGGCTATCTGTTTGTTGGCTCCGTACTGCTTAATGAAAGTGGAATGGAAAACCATCCTCTGACGCCGATGGTTGATGCGAATTTGGTGCGGGTGTTGTCTCGCCAGACCGAGGGCACGGTGGGATTAGTGAATTTCGCCACCGTGGAGCAGGGCGCGCAGGCGATCCGCAAGGCTATGACGGGGTTGAAGGAACAAGGGCGGCGCTACGCGATCGTCGATGCGGTGTCCGATCCACATTTGATGGCGATTGGCGAGGCGGCGGCAGGACATGCGTTAATCACCGGCGGATCGGGTGTGGCAATGGGCCTTCCGGCGAATTTTCGGCGGGCGGGATTGCTAGAGATCCGCGGCGATTCAGCGGCGTTGCCAACGATGATCGGGGCCGCGGCGGTGTTGGCGGGGTCATGTTCCCGCGCTACCCTGTTTCAGATCGCTACGGCACGGGAACGGGTTCCGACATTGGAGCTGGATGCCTTGGCAACGCCCGATGCGGCGGCCTTGGCGGGGCAGGCGCAAGCGTGGATGGTGGGCAAATTAGGCGATGGGCCGGTGGTAATCGCGGCTTCGGCGCCGCCGGAAAAGGTGGCCGCGTTACAGGCGAAGCTGGGGCGCGAGGCAGCGGGGGCGTTGCTGGAAGACGCGTTGGCAGCGATCGCGGAGACCTTGGTTGCAGGCGGCGTGCGCAGGTTGGTGGTGGCGGGTGGCGAAACGTCGGGCGCGGTGGTGTCCCGGCTGGGGGTGAAGCGGTTACGGATTGGTGGTGAAATTGATCCCGGGGTGCCGTGGACTTATGCGGAAGGCGGGATGGTAGCGCTGCATCTGGCATTGAAATCGGGTAATTTCGGGGCTCCGGATTTCTTTTTGAAGGCATTTTTGTGATGGCTGAGAGCGAGCTTCGGCTTTTGTTGACGGAATTGGCGGCGGGGTTGTTCGCACGCGGGTTCTCGGTGGGCAGTGCCGGTAATATTTCGGCACGGCTGGCGGATGGGTATTTGATGACGCCGACCAATTCGTCTCTGGGGCGATTGGATCCGGCGCGGATATCCAAACTCGATCTAGCGTTTCGCCATGTCGGTGGGGATGAGCCGTCGAAAGAGGTGTTCATGCACCGGGCCTTTTATCAAGCGCGCGCAGATGCCGGCGCGGTAGTGCATCTGCATTCGACGATGGCCGTGACGGTGTCGTGTTTGCCGGATGTGGACGCGACGAATCCGATCCCGCCTTTGACGCCGTATTTCGTCATGCGAGTGGGGCGGATGATGCCGATAGTGCCGTATTACCGGCCGGGCGATCCGGCAATGGAGCCGGCGATCCATGCGGCAGCGCATGATGCTCGGGCGGTGTTGCTGGCCAATCATGGGCCGGTGGTTTCGGGCAAGACGTTGACCGATGCGGTGTACGCGGCCGAGGAGCTAGAGGAGGCGGCCAAGCTTTATCTGCTGTTGCGTGGCACCACGCCGCGTCTGCTGACCGGCGGGCAGGTGGATGATCTGTTGGCGACATTTGGGTAGACGATTTTTCAAATTGGTGTCTGTCGGGCATCATGCACAAGCACGTCACGCACAAAAAGGGCTACGCGACCCGCGCCGATTTTGCCGACACCACGCTCGAATTTCCGCGCAAAAAAATCCCGCGAAACTGGGCCATGTTCCGCCACACGGGCACAGGTAATTTTTACGTTATCATTCCCGCAGAATTTCCGGTTATGAGGTGGACCGAGTATATCACAAAAAAAAGGCGCCCGAAGGCGCCCTTTTTCGTGGGTCAAAGCCCGAGGCTTACATCCCGGCCTTCTTGGCGGCGCGCTTCGAAGCGGCTTTCTTGGCAGGGGCCTTTTTGGCAGCGGCCTTCTTCGGAGCTGCCTTCTTGGCTGCGGCTTTCTTTGCCGGGGCCTTCTTCGCAGCCGCCTTTTTGGCAGGGGCCTTCTTAGCCGAGGCCTTCTTCGCGGCCGCCTTCCTCGGAGCAGCCTTCTTGGCGGCTTTCTTAGCAGCTTTCTTAGCGGGAGCCTTCTTCGCAGCGGCCTTACGGCCACCCGCGCGCATCGCCATCGGCTGGGCGCGTTGTTCTTCGGTGGTCGCGTCGACCTTGGTTTCGTCGGTCATGTTTATCAACTCCTGTTTGTCGTTCTGTGGAAAGGAACGCGGGTCACGCGTTGCCCGACGCGGGCCGGGTTCCGCACCAATCCCATCCTTCTTGAGTAGCCTCAGATGAGATCAGCTCGTCATAGGGTCTGCCATGGAGGCACGATGTTTCCATCCGCCGTGTCCGCGTCGGCTCAGGCAAACGATGCACGATTGCGACCGGCCCAGTTGGCCATGTCGCTTCATTCATCTGGTCCAACCCGCTGTCCGCCATGCGACGTAAGCAGATGGACCTTGCCGGATTAAGGCTGCGGTCCATGGATCGTCCTCCATGTTTAGCGCACGCAGGCAACGACCAACAACGCGATGTCGCGAATCGATGCGTGCATGACAATTCTGCTATTCCGTGCCGTGCGTGCGCGTGTCAACAAAAAGCAGCACGCGAGAGCCGAATTTTACAAAAAAATGCCACACCGATGCATCGATGCCACAGTTATCGCGATATCACTCGCCCGCGACCATAAAAAAACGCCGCGACATGTCTGCCGCGGCGTTCGATTCTGGCATCGTCTCCCCGCTTATTTGCGGTCCGCGAGAGGGATAAATTTTTGATCATCCGGGCCGGTGTAATTCGCTGTCGGGCGGATCAGCTTGTTGTCGATGCGCTGCTCCATGACATGCGCGCCCCAGCCGGAAGTGCGCGAGATAACGAAGAGCGGCGTGAACATCGATGTCGGCACACCCATCATATGGTACGAGATGGCGCTGAACCAATCGAGGTTGGCGAACATCTTCTTCGCATCCATCATCGTCGCCTCGATGCGGTCGGCGATGTCGTACATCTTCATGGAGCCGGCTTCGGCGGAAAGGCGGCGCGCCACTTCCTTGATGATACGGTTGCGGGGATCGGAGATGGTGTAGACGGCGTGGCCGAAGCCCATCACCACTTCGCGGTTCTCCACCCGCTTACGGATATCGGCTTCCGCTTCATCGGCGGTTTCATAGCGCTTCTGGATCTCAAACGAGACTTCGTTGGCGCCGCCATGCTTGGGCCCGCGCAGCGCGCCGATGCCGGCGACGATGGCGGAATGCATATCGGCGCCTGTCCCCGCCACCACGCGGCAGGTGAAGGTGGAGGCGTTAAATTCATGTTCCGCATAGAGATTTAACGAAGTGTGCATGGCTCGTTCAGCGCTGGCGCTGGGTTTCTTCCCGTGCAGGAGATGCAGGAAATGGCCGCCGATGGAATCGTCATCGGTCTCCACCTCGATGCGCCGTCCGTTATGGGCGAAATGATACCAGTAGAGCAGCATGGAGCCCTGGTTCGCCATCAGACGGTCGATGATATCACGCGCACCGGGACGGTTCTGGTCATGTGCTTCAGGCAACACGCAACCGAGGGCTGACACACCCGTGCGCATCACATCCATCGGATGCGAGGCGGCGGGCAGTGCCTCCAGCGCGCCGCGCACAGCAACGGGAAGGCCGCGCAGGGCTCTCAGCTTCGCCTTGTAAGCGTTCAGATCGGCGATATTGGGCAGGGTTCCGTGCACGAGAAGATGAGCAAGCTCCTCAAACTCGCAGACTTCCGCGATGTCGAGGATGTCGTAGCCCCGATAGTTCAGGTCATTACCGCTGCGCCCGACGGTGCAGAGGGCGGTGTTGCCAGCGGTGATGCCAGACAGGCCGACGCCTTTCTTGGCGCGGTTGGGCAAAGCGGCGGATTGGGTTTGGCTCATGATCTGTCTCTCCTTACTTTGGATTACTTGCTGCGGTCAGGCTTGGCGTGAGGTCGGATTATTCATCTTCACGAGCAGCCACCTGTTCTGCCATGGATTTCTCCAGTCTTCCTTCACCATTGGACAGGTGGTGGACAGATGATAGCCTAGACTCTCGTAAAACTGGGGCGCGCCGTGATTGACACCAGGGTAAAATGATGCCCGGACCCCGGCAGCCAGGCGCGCGCGCCAGTTGCTCGGCGAAGCGGGTCAGGCGCGCACCATGGCCGCGATTGCGTCGCTCGGGATAGGTGGCGAGCACATTGATATGCCAGTTGCCCGGAGCCAGATTCTCCAGCTCCTGCACAGGGACGAACATCACCGGCATGTCGGGGCCAATAGGTTCTGATTGTTCAGACAGCGAATACCCAGTCAACGCGGTGATGGCGCCGTCACCGTCATCGCCGACGATGGCGTTGCGGTATAAAAACGCACCTTCCTCCCGCGACGTGTGACGGATGCCAACATCGCGGGGATATTCTCCTGGCCGGGCCATACGTGCCCATAGGTAGGACGGCAAGCCCTCACCGACGAAGTCCACCAGATCGGCCAGCGCCGGCTCATCGGCTTGCGTGGCCAGGGGATACGTCGGCGGCAGGTCGATCATAGTGGCATCCTTTTGGTTAAAAATGACAGGGTTTAAAAGATACCCGGCTTGGCGACAGTCAGGCTGGCGGCCGGCAGCGCGACGTGTACTTGATGCAGTTCGCCGGCTTTCAGGCTGGGCAGGTTTTGGACGGCTTCCAGAAAGCGATTGGACTCTCGCGTGGTGATGATGCCGTCGGTGAGAATTTCGAATTTCCGAATGTAGTCCGGGCGGGTGAATGGCTTGGCGCCGAGCGGATGGGCATTCGCCACCCTCATTTCATCAACGATCTTGGACCCGTCTTTTAGGAAAATCTCGATGCGTGCGCCGAAGGCCAGTTCGTTCGGGTCGGTGGCGCGGTAGCGACGCGTCCATTCCTTGTCTTCCGTGGTCTCGATCTTGTGCCACAGGCGCAAGGTGTCCACGCGGCCGGCGCGGTTGGGAGCGTAGCTGTTGACGTGGTGCCAGGTACCGTCCTGCAAGGCCACGGCGAAGATATACATGATGGAGTGATCCAGCGTTTCCCGGCTCGCCTTCGGGTCCATCTTTTGCGGATCGTTCGCGCCGGTCCCGATCACGTAATGGGTGTGGTGGCTAGTGTGGATGACGATCTTCTGGATTGCCTCAAAATCCTTGATCTTCTCACGCATGCGAAAGGCGAGGTCGATTAGGGCCTGGGACTGATACTCGGCGGAGTGTTCCTTCGTGTAGCTGTCCAGGATGCTGCGCTTCGGTTCGCCGAGCTGCGGCAGTGGCACCTGGTAATGCGCCTTCGGGCCGTTCAGCATCCAGGCGACGACGGAATCTTCGCCTTCATAGATCGGGCTGGGGGCGCCTTCGCCGCGCATAACACGATCGACGGCTTCAATCGCGAGTTTACCGGCATGCGCCGGGGCATAGGCTTTCCAGGAACTAATCTCGCCCTTGCGCGATTGGCGGGTGGTGAAGCTGGTATGCACGGCCTGCTGCACGGCCTGGTAGATGACGTCCTGCTTCAGGTTCAACAGCGTGCCGATGCCGGCGGCCTGGGCGGGGCAGAGATGGGCGATATGGTCGATCTTGTGTTCGTGCAGGCAGATCGCGCGCACCAAGTCGATATGAATTTCATAACCGGTGGCGATGCCGCGGATCAGATCTCGGCCGGATTTGCCCACGGTCTGCGCAACGGCGAGAACCGGCGGGATGTTATCGCCGGGATGCGAGTAATCAGCGGCGAGGAAGGTGTCGTGCATATCCAGCTCGCGCACTGCCGTGCCATTGGCCCAGGCTGCCCATTCGGGGCTGACGGTCTGCTTGGCGGCCGCACCGAATACCGTGGCACCGTCGCCGAGCTTGCCAGCGCGCGGATGGCCGAGCGCCATGCCTCGCGCAGAGATGACCGGGCGACGATTGACCGACGCCACCGCAACCGAGGCGTTGTCGATGATACGGTTGATGATCATCTCCGTCACCGGTTTTTCTACCGCCACCTTATCGGCGGCGACGCCGGAGATCTTCCAGGCCAGTTGGTCTTCGCGCTTCAACGGAACCTTGGAGGGGTAGACCTTCACGTCGTGCAATTTCATGCGTTTTCTCCCTTTGTTTGGTTCAATGCCCGAGAGGGGCAGGTTGGCGTTACGGCTGGCGGCGATCTAGCCTCGGTCGGGTTTCTTCGTAAGGTCGGGCTGGCGGAACGGCAAGCAGGGAGTCCGGCCGGGTATCCTGTGTGGCACTGAGCGGAAGCAAGGTCGGGGGCTGTTCCCCTAACCCCGCTAAGGGGCGACGTTCCTTAGAACCTATCCGTTTGGGTAGAATGAAACAGAGGCCTGCCGAAGCGGTGGCAACCGCTGCGTAGGCCCCGGCTTCATTCTACCCAGATGAATTGGTTCCAAGGGCCCAGCCCTTGGCGGGGGTTCGGGGGCATAGCCCCCGACCTTGCTTCCGCTCAGTACCCCGCCAGGATCGCGTCGGAGATTTTTTCGGCGGTCATTATGGTAGGGAAATTGGTGTTGGCGCAGGGAACGACGGGGAAGATCGAGGCGTCCACCACGCGCAGGCCGGCGACGCCGTGCACGCGGCCGGCATTGTTGGTGACAGACATGGGATCGTCTTCCGAGCCCATGCGGCAGGTGCAGGAGGCGTGCCAGACGCCGACGGCGGCGCGGCGGATGAAGGCTTCGGCCTGATCTTCGTCATTGCAGACGCCATCCAGCGTGAAACCCTCCATGATAAGTTTTTCGATCAGCACGCGGCGGAGAAAACCCGGGCCGTCCAGTAGTTTAGACATGATGCCGGTGAGGATTTTGTTCTTCGTGTTGATCTTGCCGACCTGTCGGACCTTGTCGGAATAACTGGCGGGGAACGGGTCGCTCATCATCGCTTGCATCGAGGGGTGGTTGAACAACGGGGCGATGCGGCGAATCCCGTCGGCGATGCGGTCGAGGTCGCGTTTATCCGACAGAAGATTGAATTCGACTTCCGGTTCATCGGCCCAGTTGCGGCTGGTGAGCTTGACCTGGCCGGTTTCGGAGAAGGTTTTATTGACAAACAGGATGAAGCTGGCGATCTGCTCGCCGACCGCGTGCCAGGAGGTTTTGGAAGCGCCGACGATGAACATGTCGCCCGGCGCGGCACCACCCATATGCGACGAATAACGCGCGGCGACAAACAGATGGCGGCGGGTTTCCTTGTTGGTGACCCGGGCCTGCGGTTTCAGAAAGGAGGCGAGCGCGATGGAGGGGTGATCCATCAGCCGTTGGCCGACGCCGCCCAGTGCCTGGCGGATCGGAATGCCGAGATCGCGCAATTGCCCAGCTGGGCCTATGCCGGCGCGCATCAGATGCGCGGGGGAATGGATGGCGCCGGAGCAAAGGATAATTTCCCTGGCCCTGAATTCTGTTCGTCGCCCATTTACCAGCGCCATGACGCCGACGCATTGAAGGCCGTCGAACAGGAGTTCGGTGACTTGCGTGTTGGTGGAGATAGTGAGGTTTTCGCGTTTGCGCACTTCGGCGTTGAGATAGCCGATGGAGGCGGAGACGCGCTTTTCCTCCGCGTTGGAGATGGTAACGGGGAAATAGCCGTCCTCAAAATGCCCGTTCTGGTCGGGGAGATATTTGTAGCCATTGTCCTTAAAAGCTTGCGCGACGGCTTTCGCGTGGCCGGGCCATTGCGATTCGGAGACGCGGCGGACGGGGATATGGCCATCCTGACCATGCCATTCATCATTGAAGTCCAGGTCTTTTTCGACCTTGCGAAAATAAGGCAATACGTCGTCCCATTTCCAGCCAGTGGCACCGCGCGCGTCCCATTCATTGTAATCAGTGGGAGCGCCGCGATTGGCCATCTGGCCGTTGATGGAGGAACCGCCGCCGAGCACGCGGGCCTGTTCGTAGCGGCGCAGTTTAGGTTTCGGGGCATCGGGGTTGTTGTGGGAAATGACTTCGGTGGTGACCTGTAATTTCGACCAGATGAAGCGCTCGTTTAGATAGGCGGTTCCGGGGTAGGAATCGAGTATCTCGCTGGGCTCCTTGCCGGGCGGGGTATCGATGCCGGCTTCGCAGACCAGCACCTTGTTGGTGCTGCGCGCGGACAGGCGATTGGCGAGGGTAGAGCCCGCGGAGCCGCCGCCCACGATGATGTAGTCGAATTCCATTTTTTTCCCCGTCACGTCATTGGTCGCGTTGGGGATAGGGTGCCCTGACTTCTTGTCGGGTGCAATTGGGGACGGATCACAGCAGGACTAGACTGAGGCACGGGCGGCACGCAGGATGGCGCAGGCATTTGGAGAAAAAACGATGCGGATCGGGGTGATTGGAGCCGGCGGCGTGGGTGGCGCGTTTGGCGCGGCGTTGGCTAAGGGCGGGGCGGATGTGACATTCGTCGCGCGCGGGGCGCACCTGGCGGCGATGCGGGCCAATGGCCTGCGGGTGACCGGGCCGCGCGGCGATATACATCTCAATCCGGTGCAGGCGACGGATGATCCGGCCAGCATTGGCGTGGTGGATGTGGTGCTGTTCTGCGTGAAATTATGGGATGTGGAGAGCGCGGGGGCGACGATCAAACCATTGATCGGGCCACAGACGGCGGTGATTCCACTGCAGAACGGGATCGATGCGGCGGATCGGTTGACGCCCATTCTCGGCAAGGACGCGGTGATGGGCGGTGTGGCGCAGATCAGCGCAACGATTGATGGTCCGGGTGTGATCCGCCAGACAGGGACGTTCATGAAACTGGTATTTGGCGAGCTGGACGAGCGGTCGAGCCAACGCGGCGAGGCGTTCCTCACGGCGTGCCAGGCAGCAGGGTTCGATGCGGAGAACACCACCGGTATCAAGGCGGCATTGTGGAGCAAATTTATTCTGTTGGCGACCAATGCCGCGGTGGTGGCCACAACGCGGCTGCCATTCGGAAAATTGCGCGACGATCCGGAGATTTTTTCGTTGTTTGAATCCGGCGTAGCGGAGGTGGCGGCCGTCGGACGTGCAAGTGGTGTGACGTTGGCGCCGAGCCTGGAAGCAGGATTGCTGCAGGCCACAAAGAATTTTCCGCCGGAGATGATGCCGTCGATGGCGGTGGATCTGCTGCGGGGCAATCGGCTGGAACTGCCCTGGCTGGCAGGCAAAGTGGTGGCGCTGGGCCGCGAGTTGGGAGTGCCAACACCGACGATGAGCGTGCTGAATGCGGTGCTCAAGCCCTATGCGAACGGGGCGCCGGCATAGGGGGTGGGTCCCCTGGCCTCTTAACGGAATGGGCTTGAGAGCGACGCAATCATGGGTGACGTTTTTATTATCGAGAGGCTGAAATAGTATGTCTTCTAGTACGCAAGCAACCCCGCATCTGGCCGAGCCGGACGGCGATTTCCAGGTTTTGCATGAGTTCGTGGAGGCTGCGCGGGCCAATTTGCCGGGGAATATCTGGGATTATCTGGTTGGCGCCACCGAGACCGAGACGACGATGCGGCGGAACCGGATGGCATTGGATAGCCTGGCGTTTCGGCCACGCGTGTTGCGCGATGTGTCGCA
>SHWN01000163.1 GCA_009693795.1 Acetobacteraceae bacterium | reverse complement strand
GCGGCCTGGTCCATCACAGCGACCGTGGAAGCCAATACCTGTTCATTCGCTACACCGAGCGCCCGGTCGCTACACGGAGCGCCTGGCGGAAGCGGGCATCGAGCCCTTGGTCGGTAGTGTTGGCGACAGCTATGACAACGCGCTAGTGGAGACCATCAACGGGCTCTACAAGGCCGAGGTCATCGATCGCCGTGGGCCTTGGAAGAGCTTCGATGCCGTCGAATTCGAAACCCTTGAATGGGTGGACTGGTTCAACCATCCTAGCTGCTGGAGCCAATCGGCAAGATCCCTCCTGCTGAACGAGAGGACCGCTACTGTGCAATGCTGGAGCAGCTAGAACTGGCCGCCTGACTTAAACCAAACAGCTTCCGGTAAACTCGGGGGGAGTTGTTTATCTGAGAGCGTGATTCAGAGCTTCGACGATTCCGCCTTCAGTCATCACGCTCTAGTTTCCTGGCGAAGCGCCGGGTGCTAAAAAATCCACCACAACCTGCTCCGGACAAAGATGACCGACGATTTGCCGAACCACAAGGCGCTGTTGCCCGCTGGCCTGCGCGATCTGCTGCCGCCCGACGCCGAGACAGAAGCCTCGGCGGTGGAGGCGTTGATGGATGTCTTTGCCGCGCATGGCTATCAGCGCGTGCAACCGCCTTTGCTAGAATTCGAAGATTCCCTGCTCGCCGGGTCTGGCGCCGCTGTGGCGGAGCAGACCTTTCGCCTGATGGACCCCGATAGCCAGCGCATGATGGGGTTGCGCGCCGATACCACGCCGCAGGTGGCGCGCATCGCCGCCACACGGCTGGCCAACTCGCCGCGCCCACTGCGCCTGTCCTATGCCGGGCCGTGTTTACGGGTGCGCGGCAGCCAATTGGCGCCGGATCGGCAGGTGGCGCAGGCCGGGATCGAGCTGATCGGGCACAACAGCCCCGAGGCGGATGCCGAAATCGTGCTGGTGGGGGCGGAGGCGCTGAAAGCCGTCGGGCTGGACCAGCTAAGCTTCGATCTCACCTTGCCCAATCTGGTGCCGGCCTTGCTCGACCATGCTGGTATCGAGGGCGAGCAGCGTGCCGCGCTGGCCCGTGGGCTGGATCGCAAGGACGCCGCCGCCGTGGCGCGCCATGGCGGGGCGCTGGCTGGCTCGTTGACGGATCTGTTGCTGGCGGCTGGCCCAGCCGGGCGCGCCCTGGCGGCATTGGAGGCAGCCCATCTTCCGGCCCCGATCGCGGCCATGGCCAGCCGGCTCGCCGCCGTTGCGGCGGTGTTGCGCAAGCGTGCCCCGGCGCTACGCCTGACCATCGATCCGGTGGAGTTTCGTGGCTTTCGTTACCATACCGGCGTTTCGGTCACCATTTATGCTCCCGGCCGGCATGAGGAGTTGGGGCGTGGCGGGCGCTATGTCTGTGGGGACAGCGAACCGGCGACGGGGCTTACTTTGTTCCCCGATGCCGTGCTACGTGCCGCACCGCCCAGGACACCGCGTCAGCGCGTTTTTCTCGCGCGCGGCGCCGATGCGGCCATGGCGGCCGATTTGCGCGCGCGCGGCTATGCCACGCTGGCCGACCTGGCGGACGCCAACCAGACAAACGGCACCGATGCCAATGGGGACCCCAATGGGGAGGCGCGTCGCCTAGGTTGTTCGCATATACTGCATGCGCGCATGCTCATCGCGCTCGACTAATCTGATCTGCAGCCGGAGAACATAAATGGCCAACGTCGCCGTGATCGGCGCCCAATGGGGCGACGAGGGCAAAGGCAAGGTGGTAGACTGGCTCGCCTCCCGCGCCGATATCGTGGTGCGCTTCCAGGGCGGCCATAATGCCGGCCATACCTTGGTGGTGGGTAACCAGACCTATAAACTTTCCCTACTGCCATCGGGTCTAGTGCGCGGTAAGTTGGGCATTATTGGCAATGGCGTGGTGGTGGATCCTGAAGCGCTGCTGAGCGAGATCGCGAAAGTGCAAGCGCAGGGGCTGAAAGTTTCGCCGGACACGCTGCGCATCGCCGAAAACGCCATTCTTATTTTACCGCTGCATGCTGCCCTGGACCGTGCCCGCGAAGCGGCGCGGGGGGATCGTAAAATCGGCACCACCGGGCGCGGCATCGGTCCTGCCTATGAGGACAAGGTGGCGCGGCGGGCGATCCGCGTATGCGATCTGGCGGAGCCGGAAACGCTTTCTAATAAGCTGGATGAATTGCTGCTACACCATAATACGCTGCTGAAGGGCCTGGGTGCGGAAACCTTTACTAAGGAATCCCTGCTGGCCCGCTTGCTGGAACTGGCCCCGCAAATTCTGCCTTATGCCGAGTCGGTCTGGCAACGGCTGGACGAAGCCCGGCGTGCCGGCAAACGCATCCTGTTCGAAGGCGCACAGGCGGTGATGCTGGATGTCGATCATGGTACGTATCCGTTTGTGACATCTTCTAACACCGTCGCCGCTACTGCCGCCTCGGGCTCCGGCATGGGGCCATCCGCCGTTGGGCATGTGCTGGGCATCGCCAAGGCCTATACCACGCGCGTTGGCTCCGGCCCGTTTCCTACCGAACTGCACGATGACACGGGTAAAATGCTGGGCGAACGCGGCCGAGAATTCGGCACCGTCACCGGACGTCCGCGCCGCTGCGGATGGTTCGATGCCGTGATGGTGCGCCAGGCGGTGAAACTGGGTGGCATCCATGGCATCGCGCTGACCAAGCTTGATGTGCTGGACGGGCTGGCCGAGCTAAAAATCTGCACCGGCTATCGGATCGATGACGTGCTGTTCCGCCACTTGCCCGCCGCGCAGGGCGCGCAGGCCAAGGCCATCGCCGAATACGAAACGATGGACGGCTGGCCCGGCTCCACCGCTGGCGCGCGGTCCTGGGCCGAATTGCCTGCCCAGGCGATCAAATATGTGCGTCGGATCGAGGAATTGGTGGAGGCTCCCGTCACCCTCGTCTCCACCAGCCCGGAGCGTGACGATACGATCCTGGTGAAGGATCCCTTTGAAGATTGATTTGGTAGCTGGGGGAATGAAAGTAAGCAAGGTCGGGGCTCTACCCCGAACCTCGCTGAGGGACGGCGCCCCTTAGAACTCGCTACTTGGTTCTGATGAAGAAGGGGCCTACCGAGGTGGTGGCAAACACTCAGAAGGCCCTTTCTTCATCAGAACTAACTTATGGGGGTCCAAGGACGACACGACCCTGGTGTGAGGTTGGGGGCAAAGTCCCCGGCCTTGCTTACTCCCGCCCAATCCCCGGATCAATCCTTTGCCTTGAAACCCTTCACCCGTTCGAAGCGGACGGTGTAGGCGGACCAGACTTCGGGGTTGAGCAGCGAATGTTTGCGATCGGAGGGCTCAAGATCCCACACATCCAGGCCGGCGCCGGCGATTGTTTTTGCGCCGAGTGCGTCGGCCAGTGCTATTTCGTCGTGGATGCCACCGCGCGCGGTGCCCACGAAATAAGCGCTTGACTTCATCATCGCGAACTGCGCGGCGTCCATGAGGTTAAACGCTTCCTTAGTGCGCGGGCAATGGATCGAAACGAAACTAGACTCTCGCAACAGGGTTTCCAGATCGGTCTTTTCGGCGCGCGCGCGGCAATCTGCTCGGCGGTGAGATAGGGATCGCAGGCAAGCACGCGCGCCTTGAACAGCATTTTACTGAATTCGGCGACCCGTGTGCCAACATGGCCGATACCAATCAGGCCGACCGTCTTTTCTTCCAGATTGCGACCCATGAAGTTGTTTTTTTCGATGTCGGCCTGCCGGCGCATGTAGCGGTCTGTTTCCATGATGCGCTTAGTGAGGTTGAGCATCAGGGCGCGTGCATGTTCGGCCACACCCTCGGCATTGCCGCCGGCCTGATTGACGGCCAGCACGCCGGCCGCGGTGCAGGCATCGACATCGATTGTGTCATAGCCGGCGCCGTTCGATGACAGCACCAGAAGATTCGGCGCCCGCGCAAGAAATTCGGCATTGCCAAACCAACGCGGCTGCAATTCTCCACGCGAGGCACCGATCTGATAGCCATGCGCGGTTTCCAACGTCACGGTATAATCTATCTCGGTGACGGGGTTTGGTGAGTTTATCGAGCCGAACACCCGGGAGTTACGCCAGTGCATCGGCAAAGGTTTGCGCGGCGAGACGGTTGAAGTAGAAGACGCGTTTCTGATTGACGGTCATGTGTGATGTGTTCCTCTCGACGGTTTTCCGCACGGAATGGCACAAGCCCGCGTGGCCGGGAAGCCAGCGTTGCGACGGGTGAAAAACTGTCGCAGGATGGAGCCCATTAAGGGAGGAATCAGGCGATGAAATTCGGAGTCCGTTATTGCAACACTGGCCCCTATGTCGATCCGGCGCGCGCGGTGGAGCTGGTGCAGGCGGCGGAGGAAGCTGGGTTTGAATCCGCCTGGACGGTGGAGCACACGGTGATCCCTAAAGGCTATCAATCGGCCTACCCCTATGCCGTGGGTGGGCGGTTACCGGGCGGGGATAAAGATTTCGTATTGCCCGATCCACAAATCTGGATGGCTTACGTTGCGGCGCGCACCAGCCGGATCAAACTCGCCACCGGGATTCTGATTCTGCCGCAGCATAATCCTGTTATCTGCGCCAAGCAGGTCGCGACGTTGGATTACATGTCTGGCGGGCGGGTGCTGCTGGGTATCGGCGTGGGGTGGTTGAAAGAGGAGTTTGAAGCGCTGGGCGTGCCGTTCGCAGAACGGGGGGCGCGGACGGAAGAATATATGCATGCCTTGCGCGCGTTGTGGACGATGGAGTCCCCCACCTTCGAGGGCCGCTTCGTGAAGTTCAAGGACGCTTACATGAGCCCGAAGCCGGCACAGGGTTCCGTGCCACTGATCATCGGCGGGCATTCCAAGGCGGCGGCGCAGCGCGCGGGGCGATTGGCGGATGGGTTTTTTCCGGCACGCGGCGCTTCTGAGGAATTGATCGCGATTGTGCATGAGGCCGCGCGCGCGGCGGGGCGTGATCCAAAGGACGTGGAAATCACCGCCAGCTTGCCGGACGATTTGAATGAATTGCCAGCGATGGCGAAGCGCGGCATCCGTCGCGTGCTGGTGCCGGTTACCAGCGTGGCCGGGTTGCAGAGCCGGGCACGCGGCGTGGACGCGGTGCGGGAGTGGAAAGACACGATCGAGAAATACGCGGCGTTGTAGCTACGGCGTTATTCCGGGAAATCAGCATAAGCGCTACCCCAGTCCTGAGATGTAGGCCCCGGGGGTTTGGGTAGACGCCGTCTCGCCGGGGGCAACCTTAGGTGCCTCGCGTACGCGCGCGTTGGCAGGCTGGTGCCCGCTATAGTGGTAACCTAGCGGATAACATGGCCCTAGGGCGTTTCACGGAACCAAACGAGGTGGGCGAGACGATCGAATTTTTACTATCGGATAGGGCGTCTGCGCTGACCGAGGCGAATATTCCGGTCGATTGCCGCTGGGCGGCAATCCGTGGGTGGATGTCGTATGGAGGCGCACACCCGGGTGGC
>SHWN01000016.1 GCA_009693795.1 Acetobacteraceae bacterium | reverse complement strand
AACCCTCACCAATGAAGTTTCGGTCTTTCCGCCGAAGACGCGCGTTTACTAAAAGGGACCGAACAGCATGGCCACCTTTACCCTGCCAAAAAATTCTCGCGTCAATGCCGGCCAGACCCATGAGGCGCCGGCCGGAGCAAAAAATGTGCGGGATTTCAAAATCTATCGTTGGAACCCTGATGACGGCGCCAATCCGCGTACCGACACCTATCAGATCGACCTCGATCAATGTGGTCCGATGGTGCTGGACGCGCTGATTAAAATTAAAAACGACATCGACCCCTCGCTCACCTTCCGCCGCTCCTGCCGCGAGGGCATTTGCGGCAGTTGCGCAATGAATATCGATGGCACTAACACGCTCGCCTGCCTGAAACCCATCGAGGACGTCAAAGGCACCGTCGCCATTAACCCGCTCCCGCATATGCCGGTGGTGAAGGATCTGGTGCCGGACCTGACGCAGGTCTATGCGCAGTACCGTTCCATCGAGCCTTGGCTACAAGCCGATAGCCCGCCGCCCCCGGATGGTGAGCGTCCGCAAAGTAAGGAAGAACGCACGAAAATCGATGGCCTCTGGGAATGTATCCTGTGTTTCTGCTGCTCCACCGCCTGCCCCAGCTATTGGTGGAACGGCGATCGCTTTCTCGGCCCGGCCGTGCTGCTACAAGCCTATCGCTGGATCGCCGACAGCCGCGACGAAGCCACTGGCGCGCGCCTCGATGCATTGGAAGATCCGTTCAAGCTCTATCGCTGCCACACCATTATGAACTGCACGGAAACCTGCCCGAAAGGCCTCAATCCCGCGCAGGCCATTGCGTCGATCAAACGCCTGATGGTCGAGCGGCAGGGCTGAGATTTTCAACAGTCTGTTCCGGGCTGACCTGACCACCGCGCACGGACGGGCCAAGGCCTGGGCCGACAGCCTGCTCGTCGACCATGCCTTGATTCGCCTGGCCTGGCAAAACCTGTCCGTCGTGCAACCGGGTATTCTCTATCGGTCCAGTCATCCCACCCCCGGCCATCTCACTGCCTGGACCCGCCGCCTCGGCCTGCGCAGCATTATCAATCTCCGCGGCGCCCGGGCTTGCGGCTCCGATGCCCTCTCGCGCGATACGGCCAAGCGTCTTGGCCTCGCCCATTACGATATGGGCCTGGAAAGCCGCGGTGCCCCGCATCGCGACCGCATCCTCCGCCTCACCGAAATCTACCAGACCATGGCCACTCCGGCGCTGATTCATTGCAAATCCGGCGCCGACCGCGCTGGCCTTGCCGCCGGCATTTTTGTCCTGCTGCAAGGCGGCACGGCGGCCAAGGCATTACGGCAACTTGCTTTATGGCCCTACGGCCATATCAGTGCGTCGAGCACCGGCATCCTGGATGCCTTTTTCCGCCTCTACGCCGCCACGGCCGAGGGCAAAACGCCCTTCCTCGACTGGGTGCGCACGGAGTATGGCGAACACGCCTTGAAGCGGGATTTCCGCACCCATGGCCTGGCTAACTTTATCAACGACAATCTGCTCCGCCGCGAATAACCCGGACGATCGAAAGAAGGACCAATATTATGCAAATCGGCGCCGTGATGTTCTTCACCTCCTATTCCATGGGCCCCGCCGCGCTGGGCCACGCGCTGGAGGAACGCGGGTTTGAATCGCTCTGGGTGCCGGAGCATTCCCATATTCCGTCCTCGCGAAAATCCGAATATCCAGCGGGCGGGCCGCTGATCCGGCCCTATTACGACATCATGGACCCGTTTTTGCTGCTCAACACCGCCGCCGCCGTGACAACCAATCTCAAGATTGGCACCGGCGTCTGCCTGATCAACCAGCGCGATCCTATCCACACCGCCAAACTGGTTTCCTCCATCGACCAATTATCCGCCGGCCGCTTCCTGTTCGGCGTCGGCAATGGCTGGAACCAAGATGAGATGGAAAACCACGGCACGGATTTCAAAACCCGCCACAAGCTTTCCCGCGAACGCATCGAAGCGATGAAGACCATCTGGACGCAGGATGAGCCAGAATATCACGGCGAATTCGTCGAATTCGACAAGATGAAGCAATGGCCGAAACCGGTGCAGACCCCGCATCCACCGATCATCGTCGGCGGTGCCTTCCCCTATGCCGCGCGCCGTGCCATCCGCTACGGCAATGGCTGGATTCCACGGGCCGACCGGCTGGAAAAGGATGGCGTCGGTGTGCTGATCGAGCAATTCCGCCAGATGGCCATGGAAGCGGGACGCGACCTCGCTGGCCTTCCAATCACAATCTTCCGCGTGCCGGATGACGTCCAGAAGCTGAGCTATTGCGAAGGCATAGGCATCGACCGCGTGGTGTTCAGCCTCCCCGCTGAGTCAGACGAGAAACTTTTGCCGATTCTGGATCGCTGGGTGGCGGTGCGCCGGGAATTGCAGGGCTAGCCAATCCCCGCTATTGCCCCGCCGCTATGGATGTTGCTCCCCCCCCAAACAGCTCCGGTCCGCTGCCGGCCTACCGCGCCTTGTTGGCGGCGGGGGAATTGTCGCATGATCCCTCCCAGGAGCGGGCCGCCACTCGGCTTCACGCGCTTTGGGAAAAATTGCGCCTCTATGATCCGCCGCTGACCCCGCCTCCAACCAGCCGTCTCGCCCGCCTGCTGCGCCGCAAACAGGTGGACGACGCGCCGATCACTGGCCTTTATCTTGTGGGCGATGTCGGGCGCGGCAAATCCATGCTGATGGATCTGTTTTTCGCCAACGCCGAAGTCGAACGCCGGAAACGCATCCATTTCCACCGCTTCATGCAGGACGTTCACAGCCGCATCCATGCCTATAAGCGCGCCCATCCCGACGTCGATGACCCGATTCCGCCGCTCGCTGATGCCATCGCCTGTGACGCCGCCCTGCTTTGCTTCGATGAATTCCAGGTCAACGACATCGCCGACGCTATGATTCTCGGGCGCTTGTTCCAGGCCTTGTTCATCCGCCAGGTCGTTGTCGTTGCCACCTCCAACACGGCTCCAGAAAATCTGTTTAAGGGCCAGCCCGGCCGTGACGCTTTTTTGCCCTTCATCGCCCTGATTAAGAGGCACCTCGATTTACTGGTCATGGAGGATGGCCAGGATTTCCGCCGCGCCCGCATTCGCGGCCTGTCCACCTGGCATGTCCCCGCCGATGCCCGCGCCGATGCCGCGCTGGACAACGCCTTTGCCGAACTGACTGGCGAAGCGCGCGGCGCCCCAGAAACTTTGCTGGTCATGGGCCGACCCTTTGCCATCCTGCAAGCTGCGCGCGGCGTCGCTCGCTTTGATTTTACGTCGCTCTGCGCCACCGCATTGGGCGCTGGCGACTATTTGGCGCTGGCCACACATTTCCACACCCTGATCCTAGACGGCATCCCGCGCCTCAGTCCCGATAATTTCGATCAAGCCCGCCGCTTCATCATCCTGATCGACACACTCTACGACCACCGCGTCAAACTCCTCGCCTCCGCCGCCGATATGCCCGACCGGCTCTATATGCGCGGCGAAAACACCAAAATGTTCGAACGAACCGCTTCCCGCCTGGAAGAAATGCAAAGCCAAGACTGGCTGCAACTGCCCCATCAAACCTGACCCAGCAAAGGCAGGGTTAATGTTGCAGCGCACTGTCTTGCCGGTCGGGGGGGTATGGAGTAGCTAGCGGTCGTTTTCCGATTGCACATGCGTGCAGTCACTGGACCTTCTCATCCCCCTGCCTGTTGTAAGGAATTCTCGATGGCCCGCAAGAAGATCGCCCTCATTGGCGCCGGTAATATCGGTGGCACGCTCGCGCACCTGATCGGTTTGAAGGAACTTGGCGACGTCGTCATGTTCGACGTTTTTGGCGGCGTGGCGGCTGGCAAGGCGTTGGATCTAATGCAGTCGGGCCCGGTGGACGGGTTTGATTGCATGATGACCGGCGGCTCGGACTATGCCGCCATTGCCGGATCGGATGTGGTGATCGTCACCGCCGGTTTCCCGCGCATGCCGGGCATGTCGCGCGACGATCTGATTGGCAAGAATGCTGGTGTCATCGCTGAAGTGGCGGCGGGCATCAAGGCGCATTGCCCGAACGCGTTCGTCATTGTCATCACCAACCCGCTGGATGCGATGGTGTGGGTGATGAAGGAAAAATCCGGCCTGCCCGCCAATCGCGTCGTCGGTATGGCTGGGGTGCTGGATTCGTCCCGCTTCCGTCTGTTTTTGGCGCATGAGTTCAACGTCTCGGTGGAAGATGTCACTGCCTTCGTCCTCGGCGGCCATGGCGACACGATGGTGCCGCTGACGCGCTATTCCACCGTCGCCGGCATTCCGGTGCCCGACCTGATCAAGATGGGCTGGACCACTCAGGGAAAAATCGACGCCATCGTGGAGCGCACGGCTAATGGTGGCGGCGAGATCGTGAAATTGCTGGAACGCGGCTCGGCTTTCTATGCCCCAGCCGCGGCGGCTGTTTCCATGGCAGAAAGCTTTTTGAGGGATAAGAAGCGGGTGTTGCCCTGCGCCGCGCTGCTGACCGGCCAATATGGCGTCGACGATCTCTATGTGGGCGTCCCGGTGGTGATCGGTGCCGGCGGCATTGAGCGGATCGTCGAGATCGAGCTGAACGGGGTGGAAAAAGCCGCCTTTGAGAAATCCTGCGCCGCCGTGCGTGACCTAGTGGACGCGGCGAAAAAACTGGTGGGCTAGTCGGCCTGCTTTTCCCGGGCGCATGCCGCTCCATATAAGTGACGCATGATGCGTAACGGGTGGGGCGGAATGTGTGTCGGCTGGAGGTGGGCACACAGCTTGCGTGTCGTCTTTCGTTGGCACAGCCCGCATCTCGCGGGACAGACCGGCGGAATCCAGCCTCGAGGAGAGGTATGGCGTGAATATTCATAAATATCAGGTCAGGGAGCTGCTCCGAAAAGCCGACATGGCCGTGCAGGACGGGCATGTCGCCTGGGCACCGGAGGGGGCCATGAAACCGTGACGGCCCGCGAAATCCTGGCCACTCTGCGCGCTAGCTATTGCGGCGCGATCAGCGTCGCGTTGGATGCGCGTGGTCGGATCAAGATCGACGCGCTTTACGCCACCAACATCGCCGGCCCCATGCTAGCGCATAAAGCGGAAGATGAAGGTGTGGCGCTGGCGGAACTCTTGGCCGGACAGGCCAGGCATCTGAATTATGCGGTCAGCCCCAACGTGGTATATACCGGCCCCGAAGTCGCTTCCATTGGCCAGACGGAGGAAGAGCTGCAGGAAGCCGCCATCCCTTATAACATCAGCAAATTCCCCTTCACCGCCGTTGGCCGCGCTCGGGCCATGGGCGAGATGGAAGGCGTCGTCAAAATACTCGCCGATAAAACAACCGATAGAATTCTCAGTGCGCATATTATCGGCCCCGATGCCGGCGCCCTGATAGCGGAACTGGCCACCGCAATGGAATTTGGCTTCAGCCCGGAGGATGTGGCTCGCATCTGTCACGCCGATCCCCGCCTGAGCGAAGCCGCGAAAGAAGCCGCCCTCGCCGCCGCCAATCGCGTATTGCATATTTAATGCGTCCCCTCGCTCTCACAATGGGCGATCCGGCCGGAATTGGCGGTGAAGTTACCGCCAAGGCTTGGCATGCGCGCCGGGCCACCGGCCCGGTCTTTTGTGTGCTTGACGATTCTGCGCGTTTCGCCGCGCTCGGCATACAAATGCGGGAAATCACGTCACCCGAACAGGCCGCGGCGGTCTTTGCCACGGCGCTTCCGGTCCTGCCCGTGCGGCTGCGCGCACCAGCCTTACCGGGAAAGCCGGATGCAGCGAACGCACCCGCCGTGATTGAATCCATCACCCGTGCCGTCGCACTCGCGCAATCTGGCAGGGTCGGCGCGGTGGTTACCAACCCGATCAACAAAGCCGCCCTTTACCAAGCAGGCTTCACCCATCCCGGCCACACGGAATTCCTGGCCGCTCTCACACATGCCGATAATCCGCCCGTGATGATGCTGGCCTCTCCTGCCTTGCGCGTGGTTCCCGTCACCGTGCATCTTGCTTTACGTCAAGCGATCGCGACGCTCACAACGGATCTGATCGTCACCACGGCCCGCATCACCTATGCGGCGCTACAAACCCAGTTCGCCATTGCCGCGCCACGCCTAGCCATTGCGGGCCTGAACCCGCATGCGGGTGAAGCCGGCGCGTTGGGCGATGACGAAGAGAAAATCATTGCCCCGGCCATCGCGGCGCTGCGCGCCATGAGCATGAATGTCACCGGCCCCTGGCCGCCGGACACCCTGTTCACTGAAACCGCGCGTGCCCGTTACGATGTCGCCATCTGCATGTATCACGATCAGGCGCTGATCCCGCTGAAGACGCTGGACATGCATCGCGGTGTCAACGTGACCTTGGGTCTGCCGATTATTCGCACCTCACCCGACCACGGCACGGCTTATGACATTGCTGGCAAGAATGTCGCTGATCCCTCCAGCCTGCTTGCCGCGTTGGATCTAGCGGCACAATTGGCGGGGTTATCGGTAACCTCAATCGCGTTGTAACAATTCGATCGAGACATTCTCCGCCGCGCGCAAAAAAGGCGATGCGCGTATCAGGAACGGATGGTGGTGGGCTCCATGGTGAAATGCGCCCCCTTTCCTTTGAACTCCGCCATGGTGGCATCGATATCGGCAACCACCAGGCCGAAATGATCTAATCCCTGATAGGGGGATACTGGCGGGGCGGCAGTTTTGCCACCTGGCGCAACTTCAGCGATGAATACCGCCTGCCCACCCCGGTTCAGATCGATCCGAGACTTACCGGCCGGGGCGCTAAGAATAATCCCCGCGCCGAACATTTTTTTCGTAAAACGCCGCCGTCGCCTCCGGGTTTGGGCTACGCAGAAGGATATGTTCGAATCTGACCGTTGCCCTGTTTTTCTTTCTTTCCCGTCGTTATTCAAACAAACGCCTTGCGGATGCGCCCCCAATCCTCGATCGCCGATTCATGGCCCGGCACTATCGGAATGATCAGTTGCGACAACCCACCCGCGCGCATTGCCTCCATGCGCTGCTTAATGTCCTGTTCTATCCCGGTAAAGGTGGTTTGGCGGATCAGTTCGGCGGTGACAAATTTTTCCTCCTCCGGCTTCATGAACACGCAGTGGCCGCGATGGTTCATGATGTAGCGCGCATCCTGCGGCTCGAATTTTTTCGCTGCCACTACATAGGCTTCTAGCACCGACTTCACCGAATCTGGAACGGGGGAGGTGTTAATCCAGCCTTCCATATCCAGATCTGCCGCCCGATGCAGCAACACCGCCGCTCGCGGCCCCGCCTGAGACCGCACGCGCGGGCTATCCAGCGTCTCGCCATCCTGCAACACGCAACCCCACACCCAGGCGGAAGAGTAAAGATCGCCGGCTGGCTTGCCTGCATCGGACCAGGTTTTTTTCATCCCCTCCAACGCCGCGAGCCCGTCCGGCACGCCGGACATGACCGTCTTCCACGCCGCGCCATGCTTGGCTGCCAATTGCCGGCCCTTCGGCCCCAGCGCCGAAATATGCAGCGGGATTTTGTCCTTAATATTAATCAGTCCCAGATCGGGGTTAAGGAATTTAATTTTCTTCCGCTTGCCTTCGATATCGGCCTCAACGATTTCGTTGTTCAACAGGCCGTAGACGATACGAATATACTCATCCATCTCGGAGAGTTTCATCGCATTCAGCCCCATCGCGCGGCGCGCCGAAAACCCGGTGCCAATTCCGAAATCGATCCGTCCTGGCGCCATCGCGTTCAAGGTGGCGAAGGCCGCGGCGGTCGCGGCGGGGATGCGGTTGGACGGCACCAGCACGCCGGTGCCCAGACGAATGCGGCTGGTTTTTAGCGCCGCGGCTGCCATGGCGACGAACGGGTCGCCCACGATCATTTGGGTGTCGTAGAACCAGGCATGGGTAAAACCCAGATCCTCGGCCCGCTGCACCACTTTCCAGCTATCATGCGACGAAGGCACACCGATCCCGAATTCCATCTTTTTCTCCATTCCCCAAATTCCGTTGGAAAACAGTCTAGCACCGGATCGGCAGCCGGCCAGCCGTCAGGAAAGTTCGGCGCGCAGCTCCACCGAATTGCCTTCGGGATCGTTCAGATAGATCGACAGCCGGTCGCCGGTGGCGCCATAGCGCATCACCGGTGCTGCCGCCTGTACGCCCCGCTCCGCCAGATAGGCGGACAGTGCAGCCGCATCGACCTTGCCAACATTCAGGCAGAAATGATCCATATTCGGCGCGGCAACGTCCGTCGGCTCATCGCCGCCGCGGCGCGTTCGTGCTTTTTCGGCATCGGCTAAATCAATGAAGGCATTGCCGGCGCGCAGATGCACCAGACCCAGCTCCTCGCGCCAGCGATCCATCGTGCAGCCCAGCACATCGCAATAAAACGTCGCCATTGTTTTCAGGTCACGGCAGCTCAGCACCACATGGTCCAGGCCGAGCAGATCGAGTTTCATCGCCTCCTCCACGTTCCATGAATGTGACGAAGCCTACAGAGACGCCCGGAACGCTGTCAATTTTCGGGTAGTGCGCAATCCAGCAGTGCCACCTGGGCGCGCTTGCCCGCCGCGAGCATGATGTGCATGGGAGCATTCGGCATCTCAATGTGCCGCGGTCTGGCCAGGATTTTCTGGCGGAATGCAAATGTCGGGTAGATGCGCTGGAAGAAAAACTACGCGGCGGTCGCGGCCCGTATGAAGAAAAAAGTCATCTTCCGTTGGCTTGTTTCAGGCGCGCTGGGTGGTCATCAGACCTCCAGCGCCGCGACCCCCGGCAAGACCTTGCCTTCCAGCCATTCCAGGAAAGCACCGCCAGCGGTGGAGACATAGCTAATTTTTTTCGTCACGCCGGCCTGGCGTAAGGCGGACACCGTATCGCCGCCGCCTGCCACACTGAGTAAATTTTTTGACGCCGTCGCCTCGGCGACCGCAAGTGCCACGGCCCTCGTCGCGGCATCGAAGGGAGGCGTTTCAAACGCGCCCAGCGGGCCGTTCCAGACCAGGGTTTTACTTGCTGCCAGGCGCGCAATCAGGAAAGCGGCGCTGTCCGGGCCAATATCCAAAATCATTGTGTCGGCGGGCACGGCGTTGATCGGGACCGTCTGCGTTTGCGGGTTGGGTTTGAATTCCCCAGCCACCACCGCATCCGTCGGCAGTATGATTTCGCAACTGGCGGCCTTCGCGCGCGCCAGAATGTCCCGCGCGGTCATGTGCAAATCCGCTTCCTGCAAGGATTTTCCGACACTGATCCCCTGCGCCGCCAGGAACGTATTGGCCATGGCGCCGCCGATCACCAGTATATCGACGCGCCCCACCAAATTGCCCAGCAGATCGAGCTTAGTGGACACTTTCGCGCCGCCGACAATCGCCATCACTGGGCGGGCCGGATGGCCCAACGCGGCGCCGAGCGCCTCCAATTCGGCCTGCATCAACCGCCCGGCATAAGCGGGCAGTAAGTGCGCCACGCCTTCTGTGGAGGCATGCGCGCGATGCGCGGCGGAGAACGCGTCATTGACAAATAGATCTGCCAGATTCGCAAGTTCAATAGCGAACGCGGAATCGTTACTTTCCTCGCCGGGATGAAAGCGGGTGTTTTCCAGCAATAGAACATCGCCGTCCGACAGGCGTTCCACTGCCCGTTGCGCCATTACTCCGATACAATCATTGGTAAAAATCACCCGCCGGCCCAGCACCTGCCCCAACGCCGCCGCCATCGGCGCCAGAGAAAATTCCGGCACGGGCTTGCCCTTCGGCCGATCAAAGTGCGAGCACACAATCACCCGCGCCGCCGCCGCTGAAAGTTCGCGGATGGTTGGCGAGAGCCGTTCAATGCGCGTCAGATCGGAAATTTTGCCGTTGCGCACAGGCACATTCAGATCAGCGCGCAGCAGCACCCGCTTGCCGGCCACCGCCACGCCATCCAGCGTGCGGAACGCCATGGCTCAGCTCGCCCCCATGCGCGCTGCAAGGTCGAGCATGCGGAGCGAAAAACCCCATTCATTGTCGTACCAGCCCATCACCCGGGCGAAGGACCCATCCACCACCGCCGTCTGCGTCGCATCAAAGATGCAGGAAGCCGGGGAGTGATTGAAATCGATGCTGACCAGTTTTTCGGTGTTGTACTCCAGCACGCCCTTCATCGGGCCAACGGACGCCGCCTTCATCGCGTCGTTAATTTCCTGCACGGTCACCGAACGCGCCAAATCAACATCGAGCGAAACCATGGAGACATTCTGTGTTGGAATCCGAATGGCCGTGCCATCCAGTTTTCCCTTCAACGCTGGCAATACCAGACCGACCGATTTTGCTGCCCCGGTCGAAGTCGGAATCAACGATCCCGCCGCTGCGCGCGCCCGGCGCATATCCTTGTGATGCGCATCCACCAGCCGCTGATCGCCGGTATAGGCATGGATCGTCACCATATAACCGCGCTGGATACAAAAACTGTCATGCAGCACCTTCGCCATCGGCGCCAGACAATTGGTGGTGCAGGACGCGCTGGAAATTACCTGCATATCAGGTTTTAAATCGGCATCGTTAACGCCGACCACGATGGTCGCGTCTACCCCCTCGCCAGGGGCGGAAATCACCACCTTGCGCGCTCCAGCCGCTGTGATCAGCGGCATCGCCTGGTCTTTTTTCGTAAAGCTGCCGGTGCATTCCAGCACCACATCCACATCGTGGAAATCCAATTTCGCCGGGTCGCGTTCCGACATTATCCGGATCGGGCCCCAGCTATGGCCATTATGGGTGATGCTGATTGTATTACCATCCACCGTGACAATGCCGGGGAATCGGCCATGCACGCTATCATAGCGGAAGAGATGCACATTGGTCTCGATATCGGCCGCGCCATTGATCGCCACCGGCACCAGATCGGCACGTCCGGTTTCAACGATACCGCGCAACACCAAGCGCCCGATGCGCCCAAACCCATTAATCGCAACCTTGACGGCCATGGTCTTGCCCTTAATTTTTTAACCCAATCGCCTCTTCACTGCATCGACAATGGCATCCGCGGTGATCCCGAATTCCTTATAAAGCACATCCGCCGGAGCCGAAGCCCCGAAGCCCGGCATTCCGATGAAAATGCCATCCGCGCCCAGCCAACGCTCCCAGCCAAAACTCCCCGCCGCTTCGACGCCGACGCGCAACGCGCTGCCCAGCACGCTGGCGCGATAGGCGTTGTCCTGTTGAGCAAAAATCTCCCAGCAGGGCAGGGAAACCACGGCGACCTGGATGCCATCGGCGGCAAGCACGGTGCGCGCAACCATCGCGATGGATACTTCCGATCCGGTGGCGATCAACGTCGCGGCACGTGCTCCTTCGGCGTCCACTAGCAAATATCCGCCGCGCGCGGAGCGATTTTCGCCGGTATCGCTGCGCAACGAGGGTAAGCCCTGGCGGGTCAGTACCAGCATACTTGGCCCGTCGGTCTTGCGCAGCGCTAGTTCCCAGCATTCCGCCGTTTCCATTGTATCGGCAGGGCGAAACACGGCCACATTCGGCATCGCGCGCAAGGCCGCCAGATGTTCCACCGGCTGATGCGTCGGGCCGTCTTCGCCGAGGCCTATCGAATCATGCGTCAGCACATGGACTGCGCGCAGCCGCATCAACGCAGCCATGCGCAAGGCCGGACGCATATAGTCGGTAAACGCGAAGAACGTGCCGCCATACGGGATCACCCCGCCATGCAGCGCGAGGCCGTTCATCGCAGCAGCCATGCCGTGCTCGCGGATGCCGTAGTGTACGTAGCGCCCGGCATAATTGCCCGGCCCGACGATCCCCATGCCCTTGACGAGCGTTAAGTTCGATCCGGTTAGATCGGCCGAGCCGCCGAGCAGTTCCGGCACCGCCGGCACCAAAGCTTCCAGCACCTTTTGGCTGGATTGGCGCGTCGCGATCTTTGGCTTGCTCTCCGCAATCTCCATGCGCAGGGCCGCCATGGTTTCGTGGAAATTTTCCGGCAGCTTGCCGGCCATCACCCGCTCAAATTCCCGCCGCTGTGGATGGCGCGCCAGGCGCTTTAACCACGCGCGCCGCGTTGCCGCGCCGCGCGCACCGACGGCATGCCAACGGACGGAAATATCCTCGGGCACGGTGAAGGGTGGTTCAAACCAGCCGAGAGCCTGCTTTGCTTTGGCCGATTCCTGCGCGCCCAGCGGAGATCCATGCACGCCGGCCGTGCCCGCCTTGGTCGGCGCGCCTAGTCCGATGATCGTCTTGCAGGCGATCAATGTGGGCTTGGTGGAGCGTATGGCAAACGACAACGCCGCTGCCACCTGCGCCGGATCATGCCCATCCACCTTGCGCACCGCCCAGCCGGCGGCGGCAAAGCGTTTCATCTGGTCCTCGGTGGTGGAGAGACCCGTGCCGCCATCGATGGTGATGGCATTGTCGTCGAACAACACCGTCAGCTTGTTCAGCTTCAGATGTCCGGCGAGGCCAATCGCTTCATGCGAGATGCCTTCCATCAGGCAGCCATCGCCGGCGATCACCCAGGTGCGGTGATCGACCAGGGATTTGCCGAAACGTCCCGCCAGTAGCCGTTCCGCCAGCGCCATGCCGACGGCGGTGGCCAGCCCCTGGCCCAGCGGGCCGGTGGTGGTCTCAATGCCCGGATGCTCGCCATATTCGGGATGTCCGGGGCAGGGTGAATGGAGTTGGCGAAATTGCTTGATCTCGTCGATGCCCATGCCTTCATGGCCGGTCAGATGCAACAGGGAATAAAGCAGCATCGAGCCATGCCCGGCGGAGAGCACGAAACGGTCGCGGTCCGGCCAGCGCGGATCGGCGGCGTCGTATTTCTGGAAGCGCGACCACAATACCGTCGCCGCGTCGGCCATGCCCATCGGCATGCCGGGATGGCCGGATTTCGCGGCCTCCACTGCATCGATGGCCAGAGCACGGATCGCGTCCGCCATCCGACGCTCCGGCGTCATCGGCCGCGCTAGAATTTTTGCCTGTTCCGCCAGGGCGGGATTCTCGCCCCCCACATCCACTGGACCTGCCATAAAATCTCTCCAACCTGGGCGCCGGGTTTAGGCGCCGGGCAGATTTCCGGCAAGAGGACCACCCGCCAGCGTCTGGAGCCGTGCCAGGGTTTCTGCCACCCCGGCGTGCTGTTCAAAATAGGACCGGATGGCCTCTCCGGCGAAGCCATGAGCGATCGCGGCCTCCACCAGGGCCACCACGGGGGCCGCGCTGCCGGCGATATCGCAGAGCAACACCGGCTTGGCGTGCAGGCGCAATTGCCGCCACGAGAGGATTTCCAGGGTTTCGTCGAAGGTGCCTAGGCCGCCCGGCAGCATGACGAACACGTCCGCCAGCTCCGCCATACAATCCTTGCGGGCATGCATGGAGGCGACGACGCGCATCTCCGTCAGCCCCTTATGCGCCACATCCCAACTGCTGAGGAAATCCGGGATCACGCCGATGACCTGTCCGCCCGCCGCCAGCGCCGAATCGGCCAGAAGCCCCATCAGCCCGACTCGCCCGCCGCCATAGATCAGCCGCACGCCGGCCTGGGCCAGACCGGCCCCTAGTGCTGTGGCGGCCTGCGCGAAATCAGGGTTTTCGCCGGTCCTGGAGCCGCAAAACACCGCGACGGAATAAATTTTGGGCATTAAGCGTCCTTAGTTTGTATCGAGCCAAAACGTAGCGCGCGGGCACAATCATTTTTTATGAGGCGGGGTGAATGACTGTTTGCAGAGCCCCAAAAATTCACAACGTTGCTCGCGACAATGGGTCATAAATCGGGAGGAATGAAACTCACATTAAAAAGATTTTATTGGCCTCGGCTTTGGCACTGAGCTGTGTCGGCCTTGGGTCCGCGCAGGCGTAGGCGCAGATGACGCAGCCCGTGGATGTTGCCGCAGTTCGTCAGGCGATCATGGGTGACAATTATTACGCATGGCGTGCCTTGACGGCGGCGGTGGCCGCAAAGGCGGAGCCGAAAAACTACATCCTAGCCGCCAAGGGTCGCGCCGCGACGGGCCGGCTACTTTCTGCGATATCCCCCCGGGGCAGCGGGTGTTGGCCGACTGGGCCGGCCCGGCATCATCGAAGGTCGTGCTGGCTTCGAGCACGCGGCGGCGGCGATGGTGACGGCGGGCGAAGCTCTGCTGAAGGTCACCCAGGCCAATGCCGCGGGTGCTTGTCCGGATGCGGTTAAAGCGTTCGCCGCGTCGTGCGGCGGGCGCCATCCGCGCAATTTCGCGCGCAACTTGATCGAATAGGCGACGGCCCCACCGAGAGATGCCTAATGCCGGCTATGCCCGCCGGCATCGGGCGCTGTCGGTGCGCCGGCCCGCGCCACCGGCACGACGACGCTGATCTTGCCGGCGCGCTCGAAGCGTAGTTCCAGGGTGATCATGTCGCCTTCCTTCAGGGGCCGCTTCAGATCCACCAGCATAATATGTAGCCCACCGGGCGCGAGGCGCGTGGCCGCGCCGGGGCTAACTGTGACGCCGGCCACTGGGCGCATGGACATGATGCCGTTCTCCATCGTCGTCTCATGCAGCTCCACCCGTCCCGCCGCATCGCTGGCGACGCCGGTCAACCGGTCCGGCCCGCCCTGCAAATTCATATAGGCTGCGGCCGCTCGCCCAGCCGCGCCGGCTCGCGCGAAGGGATCTGTCACCCGCACGGCGAAATTTTGTGCCCAACCGGTGCCCGGTAGGGCGGCAAGGATCAGGCCGAACAACAACAAGATGATTTTTTGCATGCGCCGGCTTTTAGCCGATCGGTCCCGCTCTGGGTAGGCGCCCGGGTATCACGTTGCCGTCCAGCCGCCATCGACCAGCAAGGCAGAGCCCGTCATGAGTGCCGAGGCATCGGAGGAAAGGAACACAATCGCCCCCATCAGATCCTCCACCTGTCCGACCCGGCCCAATTTGATCATCGACAGCACATGCTCTCGAAAACTCTGATTGGCCAGGAACTGCCGCGCCAACGGGGTTTCGATGAAGGTTGGCCCCAAGGTGTTCACCCGGATACGATGTGTCCCCAGCTCAGCAGCCATCGCCTTCGTCAGCCCCTCCAGCGCCCATTTTGAAGCGCAGTAGATCGTCCGGTTCGGCGCCCCCACATGGCCCATCTGCGAGGATATATTGATGATCGAACCACCGCGCGCCACCGCCACCATTTTGCGCGCCACGGTCTGCGCGGCAAAGAACGCCGCCCGCACATTCAGGCCCATCACGGCATGAAAATCATCATGCGTGACATCCAGGAACGGTTTCGGGCGGTTGGTGCCGGCATTGTTGACGAAGATATCGAAGGTTTCCGCCATTTCGACGGCATGGGTCACCGCGTCGCTGTCCATTACGTCCAGCTGCAGGGCCTCGGCCTGCCCGCCCTCGCCGCGAATCGCCGCGGCCACCGCTTCGATTTCGGACAGTGTCCGCGCGGCCAGGGTCACATGCGCACCCGCATCGGCCAGCGCCGCGGCGGCAGCCAACCCGATGCCACGCCCGGCCCCGGTGATCAGCGCCCGCTTGCCGTCCAGGCGGAAGGACGGGGTGCGCGGCAGGGGCTCCTCATTCATTGCGCCGCCTCTGCATAGGGTACGTTCTGCCCGCCATAGCGGCGCACCCGCACATTCGCTTGCTCCGCATGGCCGGAAAATCCTTCCAGTATGCATAGGCGCGAACAATACCCACCGATCAGCGCCGAAGCCTCATCCGTCAGCACACGCTGATACGTCACGGTCTTCAGAAATTTCCCCACCCATAGTCCGCCCGTGTAGCGCGCATTGCGCTTGGTTGGCAGCGTGTGGTTGGTGCCAATCACCTTGTCGCCATAGGCCACATTGGTGCGCGGGCCCAGAAACATGGCACCGTAATTTGTCATATGAGTGAGAAAATATTCAGGATCGTGGGTCATCACCTGCACATGCTCGAAGGCGAGCTTGTCAGCTTCGACCACCATTTCGGCGTCGTCGTCACAGACGATCACGGCGCCGCAATCTTCCCAGGCTTGGCGCGCGATCGCTGCCGTCGGAAGAATTTTCAATAGCCGCTCTACCTCCGCCATCGTCTCGCGCGCCAGTTTTTCGGAGGTGGTGAGGAAAATCGCCGGCGAGGTCGGGCCGTGTTCGGCCTGGCCGAGCAAATCGGTGGCGCACATCTCCGCATCCACCGTTTCATCTGCGATGACGAGGGTTTCGGTGGGCCCGGCGAACAGATCGATCCCCACCCGCCCGTAAAGCTGACGCTTGGCTTCGGCGACAAACGCATTGCCTGGCCCCACCAGCATATCGACGGGCGAAATGGTTTCGGTACCAATCGCCATCGCTGCCACGGCCTGCACACCGCCAAGGCAAAAAATCTCGTTCGCTCCGCCGAGATGCTGCGCCGCCACGATCGCCGCGGCAGGCCGGCCCTGGAACGGCGGCGCGCAGGTGATAATGCGCTTCACTCCGGCGACTTTCGCCGTGATGACGGACATGTGCGCCGAAGCCACCATCGGGTATTTGCCACCGGGCACATAGCTGCCCACCGCATTCACCGGAATATTTTTATGCCCCAGCACGACGCCGGGCATTGTCTCCACCTCGATATCGCGCAGCGCATCCTTCTGCGTTTGCGCGAAATTGCGCACCTGTGCCTGGGCGAAGCGGATATCCTCCAGATCGCGCGCAGATAGTTGCTTTAGGCAGGCATCGATATCGGCCGGGCTCAAGCGGAATTGTGCCGGGTCCCAGTTGTCGAATTTCCGCGAAAGCTCCCGGACCGCCGCATCACCACGCGCTGTAATATCGTCAATGATGCCCTCCACTGTGGCGCGTACCCTGGCATCATCCTCGGCAATCGCGGCGGCATCGCGGCCAGTTTTCAGAAAGCGGGCCATCGGCTTCTCCCAAAACAGAAACGAGATGCGCTTGTCGCCCCCACCCCCCGACGTCGCAGGAGGTTACCTATCGATTGGCGATATTCGTGACTGCGCCACCGGTAGCCGTGCGCCCGCCATCGACCACGAACTGCCCGCCCGTGGTGTTGGATGCCAAATCGGAGCATAGGAACAGCACCATATTGGCGATTTCATCAGGTGTGGTGTAGCGGCCGGTGGGCTGGGCGGCCTGGTACATGGCGCTGACGGCGCTTGGATCGCGGGGGGAAATCAGGGCCTCCAGCGCGTGAATCATGCGGGTATCCACCGGGCCGGGGCAGACGGCGTTGACGCGGATGCCTTGGCGCGCCACCTCACCCGCCGTGGCTTTAGTGAGGCCGATGACGGCATGCTTGGACGCCACATAGGCCGGCATTCCCGGTGTCGCGACTAGCCCGGCAACGGAGGCGGTGTTGACGATGGCGCCGCTGCCCTGCCGGATCATTTCCGGCAGCACATAGCGCAGGCCGAGAAACACGCCCTTCACGTTCACGCCGATCACGGCATCGAAATCAGCTTCGTCCAATTCGGCGGTGGGTTTCAGTTTGCCTTCGATGCCGGCATTGTTGAAGAAGCAGTCGATGCGGCCAAATTTGTCGATCGCGGCTTTCACGTAGGCTTTCACGTCATCGGATTTCGTCACGTCGGCGGTCACCGCGATGGCATCGCCACCCTGCTGGCGGATGATGCCGGCGGTGGCTTCGGCTGCAGCGCCGTCGCGGTCCACCACCACCACCTTGGCGCCGCGTTTGAAAAACCCCACGGACGCCGCGCGCCCGATGCCGCCGCCACCACCCGTGATCAAGGCTACTTTTCCGGTGAAATCCATCTCTTTGCGCACCCCCTCTTTGCGTCCGAAGTCGCGGCCCCTAGCATGGTCCGCATGCGGGATGGTGGCAAGCCAACCGGGTATCGGCAGAGGGGATAGAGACGTGGATTTCAGCATCAGCGCGCAACAGCGGGAAATGATCGCCTCCGTGCGCGAATTGGCCCAAACGGAATTTCGGCAGAATTCCATGCAATGGATGGACGGCACCTTCCCCTGGCCCAATATGAAAAAACTGGCGGATATGGGCGTGCTGGGCATGTCCGTGCCGGAGGAATATGGCGGCCTCGGCCTGCCGGTGTTCGACACCGCGTTAATCCTCGAGGAAATTGCCAAAGTTTGTTACCCGACTGCGATGGCCGTGCTGGGCGAGGCCGGGGTGCAAACCCGCGTGATTTCGCACTACGCCCCCGCTTCCATCCGCGAACGTATCTTGCCGCAAGTCGTCAGCGGCGACTGCATTCTCTCGATTTGCATGACGGAGCCGCATGCCGGTACGGATGTCGCAAATTTCCGCACCAACACCCGTATCGTCGGCGACCGGATTTATGTGAAGGGGGTGAAAACCCTGATCTCGCGTGCCCCGGAAGCTGGCATGTATGTGGTGTTTACCCGCGTGGAGAATCGCCCCGGCCGAGAGGGGATCGGTTGCGTGCTGATGGAAAAAGGCACGCCGGGCCTGTCCGTCACCGGCACCTATCACACGATGGGCGGCGAAAACCTGCACGAGGTGCAGTTCGACGAATGCGAACTTCCTTTGGAAAACCTCGTCATTCAGGAAGACGGATTCAAGAAGCTGTTAAATGCCTTCAACACGCAGCGTTGTTTGAATCCGTCCATCTCGCTCGGCCTCGCGGAAGGCGCCTTTGATGAGGCGGTGAACTACACCCGCGACCGCACTATCTTCGGCAAGCCGATTTCTGATAAGCAAGGCGTGCGCTGGAAACTGGCGGATATGTATCGCGATATCGAAGCCGGGCGGGGGTTGCTGTATCGCGCCTGTCAGACAGCGAATCCGTTTCCCGATCCGTTCCTCTCGGCGGTGGCCAAAAATTTCTGCAACGAGATGTCCCTGCGCGTGACATCCGATGCCGTGCAGCTGCATGGCGGCTTTGGGTTCACCGACGAATATCTAGTTTCGCGCCTGTATCGCGGCGCCCGCTATGGCTCGCTCGGCGGCGGCGCGTCGGAGACGTTGCGCGATCTGATCGGGCGCAAGATCGTTAATGATCTCGGCGCGGACGGTATTTACGGCATGAACAATCTCTGATGCTGCTCATCGAAGCCGACGGCAAGGCGCTGTTTCGTGCCTTTGGCATCCCTGTGCCGGAGGGTGTGGTGGCAACGGGCGCGGCGCCGATGCTTCCTGGTGCCGGCCCCTGGATGGTGAAGGCGCAAGTGCCGGTCGGTGGGCGTGGCAAGGCCGGCGGCATTCGCAAGTGTTCCAGTGCTGACGCAGTGTCGGTGGCGCTGGAAGAAATGCTTGGTAAGCGACTGAAGGGCCACACGGTGGAGGCGGTGCTGGTGGAGAAAATCGCCAGCGGTAAGGAAAAATATCTGTCGCTGTCCGTTGATGCCGCGAGCTATGGCGTGCGGGTTATTTACCTCGCGGGCGGTGGCGTCGATGTGGAACGGGCGGCGGAATCCGGCGGCGCCGGCATGGTCTGCGCACCGGACCGCGGCGCCATCGCAGCCACTTTGTCGGAAATTCTCACGAAGGATCCCGACCGCGCCGCTCTGATTGTATTGGGCGAAAAGCTAGCGGATCTCCTGCTCACCCGCGAATTGATGTTGGCCGAGATCAATCCGCTGTTCGTCTCGCCCACCGGCTGCATCGCTGGGGACGCGAAAATCGTGATCGACCTCAACGCCATCGAACGTCAGCCGGAACTGCGCGCTACCCTGGAAGCACGCCCCACCATCTACACCGATGCCATCCGCAAGCTGCATGAAGGCTTCGATTACGTCGAGCTGGACCCGAACGGGGAAATCGGCCTGCTCACCACCGGTGCTGGCCTATCGATGATGCTGATCGATGAACTCACCGCGCGCGGTGGCAAGCCGCTTAACTTTCTCGACATCCGCACCGGCCAGCTGCGTGGCAGCCCGAAGCGCATCATCCACGCCTTAACCTGGATGGCGGAACATCCTTCCCTGAAAGTCGTGCTGGTGAATATTTTTGCGGGTATCACCGATCTCGCCGAATTTTCCGTCCTCCTCGCCGATGCGTTGGAACAAACACCGCAAATGCGTGCCCCCGTCGTCGCGCGCCTTGTCGGGCGCGGCCAGGACGTGGCGGCCAAAACTCTCGCCGAACGCCAGCCTGCCATGCTGGTGACCGATGATTTGGAAGTATCCCTCGCGGCCGTCGCCCGCCTGATCGGCAGGGCCGCATGATCACCACCCTCAGCGCGAAAACACCCGTGATCGTGCAGGGCATCACCGGGCGCATGGGCCGCACCCATGCTGGGCTGATGCGGGCATACGGAACGAATATGGTCGGCGGCACCTCCACTCGCGCCATGCCGGAGGGCGTCGATGGCATGCCCGTGTTTGCCTCCTGCGCCGCGGCGGCGGCCGCCACGGGCGCGGTGGGTTCGGTTGTGATGGCGCCGCCCGATGGCACCCGCGCGGCGGTGGAAGAAGCGCTGGCCGCGGGCATCAAATTGCTGGTCACCCCGGCCGAGGGCGTGCCGGTGCATGACGCCATTGCCATTGGCCGCGCCGTGAGGGCAGCGGGCGCAACCTGGGTGGGCGCCTCCAACCCCGGCTTGGCGGTGCCCGGCGAGATGAAAATGGGTTTCTTGCCGGATGTGTGCCTGGCCCCCGGCCCAGTCGCCATCATGTCGAAATCCGGTACCTTGTCCTATGAAGTTGGTTACCGGTTGGTGCGCGCTGGCCTCGGCCAAAGCCTTTGGATCGGCGTCGGCGGGGACGCGGTAAAGGGCGTGCGGTTCGCAGATTTACTAGCTCCGTTCAACGCTGATCCGCGCACCTTTGCCATTGCCTTGATTGGGGAGGTGGGCGGCGTGGAGGAAGAAGAATTCTCTGATGTCCTCGTGAGCACGCCCCACAGCAAACCAGTCTATGCCCTCATCGCCGGGCGGGAAGCGAAGGAAGGCGTGGCCATGGGCCACGCCGGCGCGCTCACCTATGGCGCCTCTGGCACCATCACCACCAAAACCGAACGCCTCACTGCCGCCGGCGCGCGGGTTTTCGCGTCCATCGAAAGCATGATCCAGGCCATGACCGCCGATCTCGCCGCACATCGCCGAACCGGCTAGAACACGCCCAACGCATTCGGAGAAAACCAAAGATGACAACCCGCACTGTCGGCCGCCTGATGGCCGAAACCCTCGCCGCGCATGATGTGGATCTTCTCTACTGCGTGCCGGGCGAATCTTATCTTGGCCTGACCAATGCGCTGAACGAAGTGCCGGCGGTCAAACTGATCATCTGCCGCCATGAAGGCGGTGCCGGCTTCATGGCTGCCGCTGACGGGCGGATGCGCGGGCGCGCCGGCGTGTGCATCGTCTCCCGCGGCCCGGGCCTGTCCAATGCTATGGTTGCCCTGCACACGGCGTTTCATGATTCGACGCCGATGGTGATCATCGTGGGCCAGGTGGAACGCCGCGATTTCGGCCGTCTTGCTTTGCAGGAACAGAATTACTCGCGCCTGTTGGTTGATGTGACGAAGGGTGTGATTGAGGTGAATGAACCCATCATGGCCTCCGAGGCTTTGGCGCGTGCCTTCCATCTGGCCGAAGCCGGTACGCCGGGCCCGGTCGCCGTGGTGGTGCCGGAAGATGTGTTCGACATGGAAACCGACGCGCCGGTGGATCTGCCGCGCCCGATGCCAACATCTGGCCCGACGCCGGCTGATCTCGATCGTTTGATCGCCATGCTGGCAAAGGCCGAGCGGCCATTGGTTTGGGTGGGCGGCACGTTGCGCGGCGATGGCGTGGCGGCCGAATTGGAAAAACTCGCCGAAACCTGGGGCCTGCCGGTCTCACCGACGCATCGCCGGCCGCATCTGTTTGCCTCCCACCATCCGAATTACGGCGGCTATATGGGCATTCGCGTGCCACCCGATCTGCTGAACGAAATGAAGAAAGCCGATCTGATTATTTCTCTCGGTGAGCGCATCACGGACTCCGTGTCGCAATCTTATACCTTTCCTAAAGCGCCACAGCCGCAGATTCCGTTGGTACATGTCTGGCCGGACCCGAATGAAGTGGGAAGAGTGTTCCGCGCCGATCTCGGCATGGCGTGTGAGCCGCAGGCGGTGATCCAGGCGCTGCTCGCGCACCCTGCGCCGGTGGTGACGCTGGCCAGGAAAGACTGGATCAAGGGCCTGCACGCGATCCATCGCCGGTTGATGGAGCCGGTGTGGGAGGACACGCCGGATGGCGTTAACTTCGCCGCCGTAGTGACGGAGATTGGCAAGCATCTGGCGCCGGATGCGGCGGTAACATCCGATGCCGGAAATTTTTCGTCCTTCATCCATCGCTATATCCCGTTCCAGACCGGACAGATTTTTCTCGCGTCCGTGGTCGGCGCGATGGGGTCTGGCACACCGATGGCCGTGGCAGCGGCGTTGCGTCGCCCCGGCAAGCAGGCCATCGCGTTTGTCGGGGATGGCGGCGCGCTGATGACAGGGAACGAAATCGCCACCGCACGGCAATATGGGGTGAACCCGATCATCGTGATTTCCGATAATAACCGCTTTGGCACGATCACCATGCACCATCATGTGCGCTATCCTGGGCGGCCATTCCACGAGGCAACAAAGTTAACAAACCCCGATTTTGCCAAATGGGCAGAAACCTTTGGCGCCGAGGGGATTACCGTTAGCGAGGAAGGCGAAGTGGCGCAGGCCATCGGCCGCGCCTTCACGATAGCGAAGGATCGCCCGGTGGTCGTTCATGTGAAAAGCTCCGCCATTCAGATGAGCGCCTGGCGGCGGTATGATCCGAACGCGGAGACGTAATGGCGCGCGATAAAATAAGAATCGGCTGCGGCGCCGGCTTCTCCGATGACCGTATTCCTCCAGGTGTCGAGATCGTTGAGAAAGGCGATCTCGACTACCTCGCCATGGAGTGTCTGGCCGAGCGCGCTATCGCGCATGAAACATTGGATCGCACGAAAGATCCGACGCAAGGACTGCCCGCGCGCAACGCCTGCTCACGGGGCGGGCAGATTCTCGGTTTTCAGAAAAAATCCGCCTGGCCGGCCTGGGATGCGTTGGAGGCATTAGTCTCGGCGGCGGAATTGCCGGATTTGATTATCGATTTTCGGTCACAGACCATGGGCCTGGGCAGCTACGTGCATCAGTTCGATCATTTATCGGAAGTGGCGCGGCAACCGGCGTGATCAATGGGCCTGGAAAATGCGCCCGAGGCCAGCGATCGAATCCTGAATGCCGGCCAGGCGCAATGCATGCCATAAAGTGGCCTGCGTCGACGTGATGACGGGTTTGCCCAATGTCTGTTCCAGCGCCGTGATCACGGTGTGTGATCGCGTGTTGAGGCAGGAAATGATCAGCGCATCCGCATCTGGATGAATGCCTTTCAAACCGAGTTCGTACAATGTACCAGGTTCGGGATCCGCCAAACGAAAGCCATCCGAAATGCCGAGATAGGATCCGCCAAGGACATGGAGTCCGGCACTTTTAAAGTAAAGATGTTCGGCCGCATCTACTTCGGCGGTATAAGGCGAAACGATACTGACCGTGCACGCACCCAAAAGCTTCAACGCGGTCAGAATGGCGTGTGCCGCACTGGTGGCGGGCACGTGATAAGTTTCCGCAATCTCCGCGCGCAGATGCGCATCGTAGTCCAGGCCCTGCACGATGGACGACGCGGTGCAGCCATAGGCGATCACATCGGGAAACACGGAAGAAAGCTGGCGGATCGCGCCATGGCCTTCAGTGCGATCCATCTCGATCAGGTTTTCCCGCGATGTCTGCGCCGGCATGAACATCCGCGCGGTGAACAGGCTAACCCCGGCGGGCACCACGCGCTGCGCCCAGGGTTCCATGACGGTGTTCACGCTCGGCAACGCGATGCCGATGCGCGCGCGCCAGCCATCGCCGTTGAGGAATTTTTTGGGTGCTACCGATGCCATGGCGCGGGTCTCCCGAAGGGTTAAACAATGCCTTGATCGTGCAGACGCTGGGCTTCTTCGGGGCTCACGCCGCAGAGAGATTGTAATAGGTCGGATGTGTGTTCGCCCAGCAGCGGCGGGCGGGAAATCTCAACCAGGCTATCGGAAAGCTTGATCGGATTGCCAACGGTCTGATACGTGCCGCGCGTTGGGTAGTCCATATCGACGATCATGTCGCGCGCGCGCAGATGCGGATCGGCCAGCACTTCGCCGGTATCAAGCGTGGCGCCGCAGGGTACACCAGCATCGCCCAGAAGTTTCATCACCTCATGCTTGCTGCGTTGCATGGTCCAGGCGGTGACGACGGCATTGAGCGAATCACGGTTTTCCCAGCGTGCTTCGCCGGTCTTGAAGCGCGGGTCCTCGCCCAGTTCCGGCTGGCCCATGGTCTTGATCAGCGCCGGCCACATTTGCGGTTGCGCGAAGATATAGACGTAATCATTCGGCCCGCCTGGTGAGCAGGGATAGGTGGTGCCCGGCACGTTGCGGCCCAACTGATTGCCGGACCGTGGCATTGGCTTGCCGGTGCGCTGATGATCGCGCAGGGACACGCGGATCAGATTGACCACGGCGTCTTGCATGGAGACTTCCACATGCTGGCCGGTGCCGGTTTTGTGGCGCTGCTCGATGGCGGCAAGAATACCGATGGCCATATGCATACCGGTGCCAGAATCGCCGATGGCGGGAAACACAAAAGTCGGTGGGTTTTCCGGAAATCCGGTTACGCTCATCGCCCCGCCCATGGCCTGGGCAATTGGTTCGAAACTTTTGAAGCCGGAATAGGGGCCGTACGTGCCAAACCCCTTGATGGTGGCATAGATCAAACGCGGATTTAATTTTTTCAACGCCTCATACCCGAGGCCGAGGCGATCCAGAGCGCCGGGGCCGAAATTTTCCAGCAGTACATCGGATTGCGCTACCACTTTGCGGAACAGCTCTTTCCCCTCCTCGGATTTAAGATTGAGGGTGAGGCTGCGCTTGTTGGCGTTTAGGATTAGAAAAAATAGTGAATCGCTATCCGCCTTGTCGCGCATATTAGTGCGCGCGATGTCGCCGCCTTTCGGCTCCTCCAGCTTGATCACGTCCGCGCCCAGAAAGCCGAGAATCTGCGCGCAGGCTGGTCCGGCCTGGTTATGGGTCATGTCGATCACGCGAATGCCGGACAATGCTTGGCTCGCGGGGGCATGGCTCATGTTTTCGTCTCTTTCGTTGATGATCCCATGATGGGCGGGAAGCTGGGGCCCGCGCAAGCACCCCATCTTCGCACCCGCCTTTGCGCGCGCCCCAGCCCAGGCTACATCGATGGGGAGAATCTGATTGCGGGAGCGGGCATTGGAAGCTGTGGATTGCGTGGTGGTTGGCGCGGGCGTCGTCGGGCTCGCGGTGGCGCGCGCGCTGGCGCTGGCCGGACGCGAGGTGATTGTGCTGGATCAGGCGGAGGGGATCGGCACGGAAACGTCTTCGCGCAATTCGGAAGTGATCCATGCCGGAATCTATTACCCCGCGGGCAGTCTGATGGCGCGGTTCTGCGTCGCCGGTCGTCGTACGCTATACCCGTATTGTGCGGAAAAAGGCGTGCCCCATGCGAATTGCGGCAAGCTGATCGTTGCCACCAATGCGGACGAGGATGCCAAGCTGGCCGATATCCAGCGCCGCGCCACGGCAAACGGGGCGGAGGGGATGCGTATTCTATCGCGTGCCGAGGCGGTGACGATGGAGCCCAATCTCTATTGCACGTCCGCCCTGCTGTCGCCGAGCACGGGTATTATCGATAGTCACGCCTTCATGCTGGCATTGCAGGGCGACGCTGAAAATGCCGGCGCGGTGATGGTGTTTTACTCACCCGTCACAAGCGCGCGGGCGGTTACGGGCGGGCTGGAGATCCAGGTAGGGGGCGCCGATCCCATGGCGTTGCGCTGTAACTTGCTGATCAATTCCTGTGGGCTGCACGCGCCCGGCTTCGCACGCACCATTACCGGCATGCCGGCCGAGCGCATCCCGAGCGCCTATTACGCGAAGGGTAATTATTTTACCCTCGCCGGCAAATCACCCTTCACGCACCTGATCTACCCGGTGCCGGTGCCCGGTGGCCTCGGTGTGCATCTGACCATCGATCTGGGCGGGCAGGCGCGCTTTGGCCCCGATGTCGAATGGATTGATACCATCGATTACCGGGTGGACCCCAGCCGTGCCGACAGCTTCTACGTCGCCGTCAGAACCTATTGGCCAGATCTGAAGGATGGAGCGTTGCAGCCAGGATATTCCGGGATCAGGCCCAAAACTGTGCCAAAAGGCGCCCCGGGCCAGGATTTCGTCGTCCAGGGTCCGCAAACCCACGGCATGCCCGGCCTGATCAACTTGTTTGGCATCGAATCCCCGGGCCTGACAGCCTCCTTTGCCATTGCCGACCATGTCCGGGACGTCGCGGCGACGGGGTAATGCCCGAGCTTTGAGGGGTCGATCGGAAAGTGAGAGTGGGGGCTCGGCCCCCCTAAGAACACGTTGTCCCCTTCGTCATCATCACACAATGAATGTGTTCTAAGGGCGTCACGCCCTTGGCAGGGTTCGGGGCAGAACCCCGATCTTCCTTTCGGACCCCTCTCCGAAGCCGGGTGTTTCACCGTTGTGGCGGGCTCAGCGATTGGCTGCGAACAGCGCGGTTGGTGGGGGTGGCGGGAGCGTCAGCCGGCATGGGCCGTGTCGTTGCGGTGCTTTGCGTACTGGCGCCGTTGCGGCTGAGCACTTCCCGCAGAGGTTCGGCGCCCGGATTGCGGCCGGTCATTTCCATCACGATCTGCCGCCCGCCCATGTTGCTGCCGTAATAGGCGTGGTTCCATTCGGTGCGGCTGTTCAGCAGACTGCCTTGCAGGGCGATGCCGGCGAATAGGCCGCGGCCTTGCGAAAAGGCGACGATATCGGCACCTAGATCGGCGGTGGTGGCACCTTCAACGCCAAAGCTGATGGTGGCGACGGTCACATTGGCATCGGCGCCGAATTTGAACTGGCTGTCCATGATTGCGCCTAGGCCCTTGTCGGTCATGATCATCATCAGAATCGCGCTGTCCTGGATGCCGATCTGAAAGCCGACGCTACCACTTCCCATCCCATAAAAGGCTGGATATGACCAGTTGCCGTTGCCATCACGCGCCAGCAGGGCGCAACCGCCACCGGAACCGCCAATGATGAAGCTGGCGCGGAAGATGCGCGGGCAAACCATCACGGCGCGGGCCTTGCGCAGCAGGCGGCGTTCCTCGGAATCGGCCGTGGAGCCCTGGATCGTTTCCTGCACGACCAAGGTGGCGCGGTCCACCAGGGTTTGCTGTTCCGACTGCGCCATCGCCACCGTCAGGGGCAGGGCTGCGAGCATGGCAACGAGGGTGAGCAGGCGACGGGTGAGGATCATAGCGCGGTCTCCAATCCCCACGGATGGTGGCCCGGGAACGGGCAAACCGATCATGGGAAATTAAGACAGTCGGCGATCGGCCCCGCGTTGGTCAATAGCCAGATAGCTCGTTCACGCAAACGATACGCCAGGCAGAGTCGTGGCGTTCCAATCGGGTAAGCGACAAATTTTGAACTGATAGGTGCAGTGCGCTGTCGGGTTCTATCCGCAAGGCGTGTGCCAAAGCCGCGCGAATGGCGCCGCCATGGCTGACGATGACAACATCGCCGCCGGGATGCTGTAAGGCGAGGCGTTCGAGGCTGGTGCCGACGCGAGCAATCACTTGGACCATGCTTTCCCCGCCGGGTGGCATTTCATGGCCCCGCAGCGGCCAGAACGGGTGCGCCGGCTCGGCTAGTTTGGCGGGCAGGTCTGCGTGCGGCAGGCCCTGCCATTCACCCAGAGATTGCTCCATCATGCCGGGCTCCTCCACCAGTTCGGCTTCCGGATATCCAACGGCGAAGATGGCCTGCGCGGTGCGGCGGGTGCGGGAAAGGGGCGTTACTTTCCATTGCGCCTGGCGAGGCAGGCGCTTTGCCAATGCACGATACATGGGGGCCTGCTCCCGCATGGAGGTTTCGCAGACGGGCACATCCAGCACGCCATAGAGTATGGCCCGGACGTTTTCCTCGACGACGGCGTGTCGGATAAGCCAAAAACCTGTAGGGGTCATTCAGAAAGTTTCCTTGTTAGATCGGCGCTGGCCCGCACCCTTACCCGGCTACCCAACGAGCGTGCACTGCTATAGGTG
>SHWN01000162.1 GCA_009693795.1 Acetobacteraceae bacterium | reverse complement strand
TGAAGGGCCCGGAGATTATGCAGTGAAAGCTGTCGTAACGGTGATGTTGAAACCCGGCGTGCTGGACCCGCAGGGTAAGGCGATTGCGCATGCGCTGGGCACTTTGGGCTTTGCCGGGCTGGGTGAGGTGCGTGCGGGCAAAGTGATCGAGCTGGAACTTGCGGAGAGTGATCCGACGAAGGCACGTGCGCTGGCTGAGGAGATGGCGCGTAAATTGCTCGCCAATACGGTGATCGAAAGTTATCGCGTAGCGGTGGAAGAATGAAGGCCGGCATCGTTGTCTTTCCCGGGATTAACCGGGAACGTGATATGGCGATAGCGATCGAGGCGAGTGCTGGGGTGGCGCCGCGTATGGTGTGGCACACGGAGACCGATATTTCAGGGCTGGATTTGATCGTTCTGCCGGGTGGGTTTTCATATGGCGATTATCTGCGTTGCGGGGCGATGGCGGCTCAGTCGCCGGTGATGGGCGCGGTACGCGCGCATGCGGCGCGCGGCGGTTTCATCCTTGGTGTGTGCAACGGGTTTCAGATTCTCGTTGAAGCCGGGTTGTTACCCGGGGCGCTGCTACGCAATGCCTCTTTGCGGTTTCTGTCCATGGATTGTCATTTGAAGGTGGAGCGAGTGGATACGGTGTTTGCGCAGCGCTATCAGCGCGGATCGGTGTTTCGCGTGCCGATGGCGCATGGGGATGGAAATTATTTTGCCGATGATTCTGTTCTCGACCGGCTGGAAGGCGAGGGGTTGGTGGCGTTTCGGTATGCGACACCAGACGGCGAGATTGTGGCGGAGGCCAATCGCAATGGTAGCGCGCGCAATATCGCCGGGATCTACAGCGAGAATTTTCGCGTGCTGGGGCTGATGCCTCATCCCGAGGATCTGGTGGACCCGCTGATGGGTGGTACTGATGGAAAACCCTTGTTCGATTCTTTGACGGCGGCCTGATGATGGTGAAAGAAGTTAATCAGGCGCTCGCACGCGAGTTTGGGCTGAGTGCGGAAGAGTATCAACGTGTGTTAGATATCATGGGGCGTACGCCATCACTGACAGAATTGGGAATTTTCTCTGTCATGTGGTCGGAGCATTGTTCATATAAATCATCGCGCATCTGGCTGAAGCAATTGCCGACGACGGCGCCGTGGGTGATCCATGGGCCGGGGGAAAACGCCGGAGTGATCGATATTGGCGAGGGGATCGCGGCGGTCTTCAAGATGGAGAGTCATAACCACCCTAGCTTCATAGAACCCTATCAGGGTGCGGCGACCGGGGTGGGGGGTATTTTGCGGGATGTATTCACCATGGGCGCGCGGCCGATTGCTAATCTAAATGCGTTGCGCTTCGGCAGTGTGGAGAACGCGCGGACGAAGCAGATCGTCGATGGCGTCGTGCGAGGGATCGGTGGGTACGGGAATTGCGTTGGGGTGCCGACAGTCGGCGGAGAAATTAACTTTCATCCAGCCTATGATGGCAATCCACTGGTCAATGCGATGACGGTGGGGATTGCGCGCACGGACAGAATATTTCTCAGCGCGGCAACTGGGGTGGGAAATCCGGTTGTCTATGTCGGCTCGAAAACTGGGCGCGATGGGATTCATGGTGCGACCATGGCGTCCGCGGAATTCGGTGGCGATTCCGAGGAAAAGCGGCCAACCGTGCAGGTGGGCGACCCGTTTACCGAAAAACTATTGATCGAGGCGTGCTTGGAACTGATGGCGACGGATGCGATTATCGCCATTCAGGATATGGGCGCGGCGGGCCTCACCTCATCGTCTGTGGAAATGGCGGGCAAGGGTGGCGTGGGTATCGTGCTGGAATTAGACAATGTGCCGCAGCGTGAATCCGGCATGACGGCGTACGAGATGATGCTGTCGGAAAGCCAGGAGCGGATGCTGATGGTGCTACGCCCGGATCGGCAGGAGGTGGCGCAGAAAATTTTCGAAAAATGGGAGCTGGATTTTGCGGTCATTGGCCATCTGACCGATACGGGGCGGATCGTCATTCGTCATCAGGGGCGGGTAGAGGCGGATATTCCCTTGGTGCCGCTGGCCGATCAGGCGCCTTTGTATGAGCGGCCGGCCGTGGAAACACCGAAGCAGGCGGTGCTGGACGCAACAAAAATCGAGAACCGCTGGACTTTGGCGGAAGCGCTGGAAAAATTAATTTCCGGTTCGGATCTGTGTTCGCGTGCCTGGGTGTGGGATCAGTATGATAGCACCGTGGGCGGGCAGACGGTGAAGCGGCCCGGGGCGGCCGATGCTGCTGTCGTAAAGATCGAGGGAAGTCGGAGGGCGTTGGCGATCACCACGGATTGCACACCGCGGTATTGCCTAGCGGACCCCGAGATGGGGGGCATGCAGGCGGTGGCCGAAGCCTGGCGCAATATCACCGCGGTTGGTGCGAAGCCCTTGGCGATTACCGACAATATGAATTTCGGAAATCCGGAAAAGCCGGAGATCATGGGGCAGTTCGTCGGGGCCATTCGTGGCATGGCGGCGGCGTGCCGGGCGCTGGATTTTCCGGTCGTCTCGGGTAACGTGAGTTTGTATAACGAAACCAAGGGGCGGGCGATCTTGCCTACGCCGGCGATAGGCGGGGTGGGGGTGCTGGAGGACGCGGCGAAATCGGTGGGAATCGCGCTGCCGGCTTGGCTGGACCTGGTGCTGATCGGGGCGACGCAGGGCTGGTTGGGTCAGTCGTTGTGGCTGCGGGATTTGGCAGGACGGGAGGATGGCGCGCCGCCACCGGTCGATTTGGAAGCCGAGCGGCGCAATGGCGATTTCGTGCGCGGGCTGATCCAGACAGGGCAGGTGCGCGCCTGCCACGATGTCTCCGATGGCGGAGTGCTGGTGGCGGTGGCGGAAATGGCGATGGCCTCCGGGGTGGGGATACGGCTGTCCGCCGGGCCACGGGAAATTCCTGGGCATGCGTTCTGGTTCGGTGAGGACCAGGGGCGCTATGTGCTGGGGGTAACGGAATCCTCTGCCCTGATCCGTGCCGCCGAGGCCGCCGGGGTGCCGGCCGTCCGGCTAGGGCATTCGGGCGGGCAGGATTTGACACTGCCTGATGGAGGAAGCATATCAATCCTGGCGCTGCGCGCGGCTCATGAGCGGTTTTTACCGGACTGGATGGATGGCGTGGCGGCGGAGTGAGGGAGAATATCGATGCCGATGGCGGCCAATGAAATCGAGGCGCTGATCAAGGCGTCCATCCCGGACGCCAGGGTGACGGTGGAAGACCTTGCCGGCGATGGGGATCATTATGCAGCCACGGTCGTGAGCGAAGTGTTTCGTGGTATACCGCGCGTGAAGCAGCACCAAATTGTCTACGCCGCCTTGCGCGGGCGGATGGGGGGCGAGCTGCACGCCCTCGCGTTACAAACCTCTGTTCCCGTATAGGAGGACTGATGAGCAACCCGATATTCGAACGTATCCAAGCTGAAATCGATGCCGCCCCCGTCATGCTGTACATGAAGGGCACGCCGATGTTCCCGCAATGCGGCTTTTCGGCGCGCGTGATCCAGATGCTTTCGCATCTGAATATACCGTTCAAGACCGCCAACGTGCTGGAGGACATGGAACTGCGCGAGGGGATCAAGGAGTTCTCTTCGTGGCCGACCGTGCCGCAGCTTTATATCAAAGGTGAGTTCGTTGGCGGCTGCGATATCGTGACGGAGATGTACCAGTCCGGTGATCTAGAAATTTTGCTCAACGAGAAGGGCATTCCGCATCAGGCGGCGTCCGCCTGAATCAGCTGGACGGTTCCGCTCGAAACTAGCGGTCAGCGCGCCGGCCTATAACGTTGCCGCCTATATTGGCGACACGATCACCTCCGTCATCGCCCAGCCCCACCCGGACTGGGCGATGGTCGTTGTGGATGATGGATCGACCGATGCGACCGCTGATGTGGGGGCAAAATTCGCCGATCCGCGTATCCGGCTGGTGCGCGAGGGGAATGCGGGTGATTGTGCGCAATCTGTTTGCTAATGGCGGGCATGTGCTGATCCGGGGCGTCGCCCTGGATTAGATGACCGGCTTACGCACCGGCCTGTAATTCGGCGAGGACTGGGAGTTCTTGGTGCGTTTGTGGATGCGCGGGCCATTCGCGGTGGTGGTGGGGTGGGCACCCTTGCTGTTCGTGCGGCCGCGGCCGAGTGGCGCCTATTTGCGCATGGCGATGCGCCCGGAGGCGTTCGAGCTTGACGTAGAGGCGATCCTTCGCAATCCGCGCATGCTGGCGCGGTTGGGCACGGGTCGGTGCTAAGCGTTGTGCTCGGCGGCGATGGCGGAAAATACCTGGATCGTCGGGCGGGAGCTGATCCGTCATGGACGCGATTTCGAGGGTCGCGTGATGCTGCGCCAGGTCGTGATGGCAAACCCGAGCGTGCGGTGGCTCGCGTTGCTGGCGACGAGTTATAGGCTGGATTGCCTGCCGGTGAGCTAGCGGGGCCCATTCCGGCCCTATGCGAGGGCGGAACGGCAGCAAGAAGGTACGGAGCCGGTGTCGATTTAGCGGGTGCGGTTATAGGTGTAGTCCTCGCGTTCGCCGCTGCCGGCGCGCAGGCCGGGGGGGAGGGGTGCGCGGGTCAGGTTCACCTGTGCGTGGACATCGAGCGCGGCCTGGTCTTTCCAGAGCTCGAGCAGGACGAGCTTGTCCAGGTTCAGCGCGCTTTGGAAAATTTCAAACTGTTCGCAGCCGGGTTCTGCCATGACGTCGGCGCAGCGGCCACGATAGATTTGCGCGAGTTGGTTGCCCTTGCCTGGCTCGGCAGTAATTGTGACAACGAGACGAACGGACATGCTGTTTCCTCCTGCGCGCGTATGACGTAAAGGAGTAATGATCGCGTGGGGCGTTCCGTCAAGTATGCGTGCGTTTCTGCTGGGGGGCTGGGGCATGAAGATCGGGCGCAGGGCTTTGCTGGTTGCGGTGGCGATCGTATTGGGCGCGGTGGTGGGGTCGCGCGCAGCGCTGGCGCAGCCGGTGGGAGAATTGTCGGTGGCGCCGCCATCGGGGGCGCCGCGGATATTGGTGGTGATCCCGGGCGACCGCGCGGCGCGGACGGGCGCGGCGGATATGGCGGCGGGCTCGGTCGATCTGGTGACGTTGATTTTTAACTATCACGATCTGGGGCATCTTGGCGTCGATCGCGATGCGATGAACCGGGCGTTGAAATCGAGCGGGTATTATTTGATCGTCGATCATGCGGGCCGGACCGGGCCAGAGATTTCCGAGGCGGAAACGCTGCATCAAATCGAGCAGGTGTTCTTGCGGCGCGAAGTGGCAGCGGCGGGGTTTCGGGTGGTCGCGGAGGGGAATGTCGTGCGCAAACCGAACGACCCGCGTGACAAAAACAGTTCCGACCTGCTGCGGTCGAAGAATGAATTCGTTTTGGGTTTGTGAAGCCGCAAGCGGAGGAGGGACCGTGTTTACTGGGAAAGTTATTATCGTGACCGGAGCGGCGGGGAATGTAGGCTCCGCCCTAGCTGGATTACTGGCGGGGCGAGGGGCGCGGATCGCGGCAGTGGATAC
>SHWN01000161.1 GCA_009693795.1 Acetobacteraceae bacterium | reverse complement strand
CAGTTTCGTGCCATAACGAGCAGGAATGTCCAAAAATGCCCTATACCAGATCAAATACGCCGCCCAATCCGTGCGCCGAATCCGGTCGATCGCCGCATAAGCCTCCCGCCCATGCCGCGCCTCGTACCAGGCCTGAAAGCCAAGTGCCGGCAACCCGATCTCCGGCCCCACCAGCGATTTCGGCGTGCGTAGCAAATTCATTCGCGCCGCGGTCAGCCAGATGCCGGCTTGGTCTTCCTCCTCGGCCGCCTCAATGATGGAAACCTTGCCAATACCCGCCCGTCGCAGCGCAAACCCGAGCGCGCTGCCCGACTGGCCGCCGCCAATGATGGCGACGTTATGATCCACACCTTCCCGATCCGGGACCCAGTTGGGCGGTGTCGGCCCAATCAGCCGCAACGTCGCGACGGCATTTTCGTCCGCGCTCGCGCCATCACACGGCATGGCAAACTCCTCCTAAATTGTTAAATCGGCACCTCGACAAAGGCCGCCTCATGCGGTGCCCCACCCGCAAAAAACCATTCCGTCCGCGCCCCCAGCCCCACCAACGCGCTGCTCACCGTGCCAAACCCGCCGTGCGGTGGAATGTTTATTTCCGTCCCCGCTGGGCCGGACTGGTCAGCCAGAATCGCCCGCCACCCATCCCAATCCGGTGGTGCCGGCACGTTAGCGGCCTGGAGCCGGGGGAAATGCCGCGCCACCCGCGGGCTTTGCGGATCATTCGGCTCGTGCGCCGTAATCATATGCAGCCCCGGTGCCAGGGTTTCCGCCTTCGGATGCCCGCTGCCCAGCCCGCGCACGAACACCGCCCCACGCGCGTCGGCCAGCACCATGTTGAACCCACGCCATTGCCCAGCATCCAGCGCGGTGATCGCCGCCACGGCGGCCTGGGCTGTCGGCTGTTCCAGGGCAATCAACGGCAAGACACCTCGGCTGCGCTTGCCCTCCGCCGGCCCCAGGGTTCCTTGCCGGTTCAGCACCGCCGTCACCACGCCATCCCGGTTAACACCCATCCAGGTGCCGCCACCGGTGCGATCCCGCCCTGCCACCACACCCGGATGCTCCGCCCAGTACGAAGCCGGCGCATCCCAGAGCCGGTCCACTCGCTCATCCCGATTGGCCGCGAACAGCACCGGCCAAGCATGGCCCGGACGCACCAAAACGACGACCGTGCACATATCTCTACGCCGCCGGCCCCGATGCAGCAGGACCGGGCTCGCCGAACACGCGAGTAAAAATTACATCCAGCTGCCGCAGATGCGGTGCCGGATCCATCGCCAAGTCCAGCTCGGCTTCACTCACCCGGCTCGCAACCGCCGGATCGGCCACTAAATTTTCCCGGAAATTTTTACCACCCGGCTTGCCCAGGTTCGACCAGGTCGCCATCGCGTTCGCCTGCACGATCCGATAGGCATCCTCGCGCAGAATCCCCGCCCGGATCAGCGCCGTCAGCACCTCGCCCGAATGCACCATCCCGCCCAGGCTTTCCAGATTCTCCCGCATCCGTTCCGGATACACCGTCAGCCGCTCCATCATCCCCGCCAGCCGCATGAGAGAAAAGTCCAACGTCACCGTCGCATCCGGCCCGATTCCGCGCTCCACCGAAGAATGCGAAATATCCCGCTCATGCCACAACGCCACATTCTCCAACGCCGGCACCACAGCCGAACGCACGAGCCGCGCCAGCCCCGTCAGATTTTCCGACAACACGGGATTGCGCTTATGCGGCATGGTGGAAGAGCCTTTTTGACCAACATGGAAAAACTCCTCCGCCTCCCGTACCTCGGTGCGCTGCAAATGCCGCACTTCGATTGCCAACCGCTCCACCGCCGAGGCAATCACCCCCAGCACGGAAAAAAACATCGCATGCCGGTCGCGCGGAATAATTTGCGTGGACACTGTCTCTACCGCGAGACCAAGCTTCTCAGCCACAAACGCCTCTACCGACGGATCTAACTGCGCGAACGTCCCCACCGCGCCGGAAATCTGGCACGTAGCAATCTCGGCCCGCGCTGCCACCAGCCGCGCCCGGTTGCGCGCGAATTCCGCGTAATGCCCGGCCAGCTTCAACCCGAACGTCGTTGGCTCCGCATGGATTGCATGGCTGCGCCCGATGGTCAGCGTATGCTTGTGCTCAAATGCCCGCCTGCGCAGCGCCGCCAGTACCGCGTCAAGATCAGCGAGAAGAATATCCGCCGCCTGCGTCAGTTGCACCGCGAGACAGGTATCCAACACATCCGAACTCGTCATCCCCTGATGCACGAACCGCGAGTCCGGCCCGATCGCCTCCGCCAGCCAGGTCAGGAAGGCGATCACGTCATGCCGCGTCTCCCGCTCGATCGCGTCGATCCGATCAAGATCGGCCTGGGAGATTGCCGCCAGCTTCGGTGCCCCCTTCTCGCGGATATTGCGCGCCGCCTCGGCCGGGATGGCACCGACCTTCGCCATCCCCTCCGCCGCCGTCACCTCGATCTCGAACCAGATGCGAAACCGGTTTTCCGGGGCCCAAATCGCCGCCATTTCCGGCCGTGTATACCGAGGAATCATCACAAGCCCGCCCGCTCAAAAGGAACAGGTCGGAGCTAGCCCTGATGGCCGGGTATGGCAAGGTGGCGCGCCACAAGGCATAATCCCGCCAGAAAACAGGAAGAACCGCCATGCCGATCTACGAACGCGGCCCTGTCCGCATCCGTTATGAGGAAGCCGGCTCGGGCTTCCCCCTTCTTATCATCCCCGGCGGCGGCCTGAACTCCACCATCGCCGGCCTATCCACCAGCCACCCGTTCAACCCGCTGGTCGAGTTCAGCAACGAATTCCGCGTCATCGCCGCCGATCTGCGCAACGCCAACGGCGGCGAATCTTCCGGCCCGCTGGAAGTCGACCGGCCGTGGGATTCCTACACTGACGACCATCTCGGCCTGATGGACCATCTCGGTATCGATAAATTTTTTGTCCTCGGCTTCTGTATCGGCGGCCCCTTCATCTGGAACCTGATCCGCCGCGCGCCGAATCGCGTCGTCGCCGCCGTCCCCACTCAGCCCAGCGGATCGCGCCCCGAAATGCGCGATCTGTTCTACAACAACAACCTCACCGGCTGGGGCCCACCGCTAGCCGCCCGTCGGCCCGACATCAAGATGGAGACGGTGGACGCCTTCCTAACTAAAATGTATCGCACTAACCCCGATTTCGTCTTCACCGTCACCCGCGACTTCGTCCGCGCCTGCCCAACCCCGATCCTGGTCCTACCAGACGACGTCCCCGCCCACCCCTACGCCGTGGCCATGGAATCCGCGATGCTGGCGCCAAACGCCCAGGTCAGCCTCTATCCATGGAAAGATATTCCTCAGCGCGTCCCGGTTGTGTTGCGCCATGTGAGGATGTTTTTGCGGGCTAACCGGCCAGGTTAATATAATGCCACAATTGGTCATCATAATTGGAATTAAATGATGCCAATTATGATGCTCCCACATCGCCAACCACCGAAGTCGAAAATGCGCACCACAATCGCCCTGGACGGCGAGCTTCTCGCCCAGGCACAGCGCCTCTCCGGCCCGGGCTTCAAGCCGAATAAGGCGGCTTATGCATCCCGGCCGGAGATAGGGTAAAAATCTCGCACCCCGTCTCCGTCACTCCGACCATGTGCTCGAACTGCGCCGACAGTGATCTGTCCCGCGTCACAGCCGTCCAGCCATCATCCAGCACCTTCACCTCCGGCCGCCCGGCATTCACCATCGGCTCGATGGTAAAAAACATCCCCGGCGCCAGTACCGTGCCTTCACCCGGACGGCCGAAATGCAGCACGTTGGGTGGCTCATGAAATTTCCGCCCGATGCCATGACCGCAAAAATCGCGCACCACACTAAAGCGATGGCGTTCCACAAACCCCTGGATGGCATGGCCGATATCGCCAAATGTTGCGCCGGGTCTCACCACCGCGATGCCTCGCATCAAAGATTCATACGTCACCTCGATCAGGTTCCACGCCTTCGTATTCGCGCTTCCGGCGATATACATTCGCGACGAATCCCCATGCCACCCTTCCAATATCACGGTGACATCGATATTGATCACATCGCCATTCTCCAGCTTCCTCTCGCCCGGAATCCCGTGGCAGACCACGTGATTGATCGACGTGCAAATCGATTTAGGATAGCCACGATAGCCCAAAGGCGCCGGGATCGCCCCATGCGCCAAAATAAACTGGTGGCAGATCGTATCGAGCTGCAAGGTCGTCACGCCGGGCCGCACATACTCCGCGATCATGTCCAGCGCCTGTGCCGCCAACAGCCCGGCTGCGCGCATCGGCGCGAAATCGGGCGGCACGTGGATGGTAACACTTCGGCTATCGGCTCCGCCGTCCATATGTTTGTCTCGTTTGTCCTATCTCGGCGCGATTTACCCCGCCCCGCAAGATGCGCAACACAACCTCAATCCGCAAGGTCTTGCAGCGGCGGAAAGTCCGGTACAGCCTATCGGCATGATCCCAACCCCCATGATCATCGATATGCACACCCATGCAGGGCGCATCCGCCGTAACGGCCCGGTGGACCGCGCCGTCCTCGCCACCCTGCGCGCCGGCCAGATGGGTGCCGCCGTGGTCTCCGCCATTGCCGACCTCCCGGTCATCCGCCGCAACCCGACCACCCGCGCGCTGGAGAAAATCCGCGACCCCGAACCCGGGGAATGCATGGCGGCGGTAGACGAATATCTCGCGGCCTTTGAATCGACCGGCATCCGCATCGCCCGCGAACCGGGAGAAATCACCATCGCGGACCCCGCCCTCGTCCTCGCCGTGGAAGGCTGCGATTTCCTGGAAGGCGATCTGGACCGGCTGGACGCATTGGCCAAACGCGGCGTCCGCTCCATTCAGCTCACCCATTATTTGGTGAACGAAACGGGCGACATCCAGACCGCGCCACCCGTACATGGCGGCCTGACGAAATTCGGCGCCGATGTCGTCCGCCGCATGAACCAATGCGGCATCATGGTCGATGCCGCCCATTGTTCCGAGGATACAGTACGCGGCATCGTCGATACGAGCAGTAAACCCATCCTCTGCACCCATGCCAACCTGCTCGAACCCGGCCACCCGAACGGGTTGCACAAGCGCTTCATCAGCCTGGACTATGCCAGGATGGTTGCCGGCACCGGCGGCGTTATCGGCGGCTGGATCGCGGTCCTCTGGGACGAAAAATTCGCCGGCCTGATACGCCATATTTTTCGCCTGATCGACGCCGTCGGCATCGACCATGTCGGCATCGGTACCGACATGCCCTCCGGCGCCGCGCAGACGGAAATGCCCGATTTCTCCCGCCACATCGCCATCGCCGCTGCTTTGCGCGAAGGCGGCCTCAATGCCGAAGATATCCAGAAAGTCTGCTCCGAAAACTGGCTTCGTGTGTTCCGCGCCGCGCGCAGTTAACGATCACACTGGCAACGACACCATAGCCTTTACCACGCCACCCGCTCCAGCTCGCTGGCTAGAATGCCCGGCATCATCCGCGATCTCCAGCGCAACCGCACCATCCGCTTCCGGCGACAGTCCAAACCGCACGCTACCGCCGCCATTCACCACATTGGTTACCA
>SHWN01000160.1 GCA_009693795.1 Acetobacteraceae bacterium | reverse complement strand
ATCTGAGCCCTTACTAACGCCACGATCTCGAAAAAATAGCCCAAAGCCTCAACACCATGCCTCGCGCCTGTCTCGGCTTTCAAACTCCCGAAGAAGTATTCTATAATGAAATTCAGAGGGCCGTGTTGAACTTCAGATTTGAGACCACCAAGTATATTTCATTAATACTTGAGGTGTAGAATACACTGTATCATTCCTGGCCCCAGGCGGCGCGTAGGGCCTGCGATGACAGATCATGGGCAATGTTGGACGCCTTGATGAATTTTCCCATCGTGAGAAAGCCGTGGATCTGGTCGGAGAAATGCGTGTGCATAACACGCACACTTTCCTGTTCCAGGCGTTTGGCATAGGCAATTCCTTCGTCGGAGAGCGGGTCATGGGCGCAGGTGATGACCATGGCCGGCGCGGTACCCTTCAGGCTGGCGGCGCGCAGTGGGGAGGCTCGCCAGTCGTACCAATCGGCCTCATTGCGTAAGTAAAGATTGCGAAACCAGACCATGGTGGACGCAGTAAGCGGATAGCCTTCCGTGATGCGACGATAAGCGTTCGATGTGCCGGCCAGGTCGGTGGCGGGGTAGATCAGCAACTGAAAGACAATTCTTGGCAACGTGCCGTCGCGTGCCATCAATGCCATGACGGCGGCGAGATTGCCCCCCGCAGAATCTCCGCCAACGGCAAGGCGGGAGGCATCAATTCCCAACGCGCCAGCCTGTGCGGCGACGTAACGCACGGCGGCGGCGCTGTCATCGACGGCCGCGGGGAAAACATGCTCGGGGGCCATGCGGTAATCCACGGAGACGACGCAGCCATCCGTCTGATTGGCAAGGCGTCGGCAGACCGTGTCGTGAGAGTCCAGATCTCCAAGCACCCAGCCGCCTCCATGGTAATAAATCAGACAGGGCAAGGCCTGTTCGGGTTGGGTATTTTTACCTCGATAAAAGCGGAGCGGAATGTCTCCGTGTGGTCCGGGCGCCGAGAGGTTTTTAACTTCAGCGACGTCTTGCGGTTCCGGTTGCAGCAAAGTGCGGCCAGCGGCGTAGAACACGCGGGCTTCTTGCGGGGTTATGGTGTGGAATGCCGGGCGGCCGGCGGCCTTAACCATGTCCAGGATGACTTGCGCGTCCGGGGCGATCTGCATGGCGATATTCCTTAGGCGGTCCAGGTAAGAATGGCGTTGGCGACGGCGTCTGGTTGGTCGAGTTCGGCCAGATGGCCGGCACCGGAAATGATCTTAATTTCGGTCTTCCCGGCAATGCCTTCCGCGAAACGTTGCGCGTAGCTTTGCGGGTGGATGCGGTCTTGCTCACCCCACATCAGTAAGGTGGGGGCCTTGACCATGTGCAGGCGCTTGGCAACGCGGGTGTTACCCAGCGGCCAAAAGATGCGCGCGGCAGCCTCGCTGGCCCGGGTTTGCTCGATCGGCCATTCGACGGAATTGGCGCCCTCTGGAATGGACTTGAGCGCTTTCCATATCTCCGGATCATGGCACATTAGGCTGGGGACTTCATCGGCGCGCTGCGCCCAGGGGTCTTCCGGTGGGTCGTTGTCGTCGAATAGGCCGAAGGGAGAGATCAGGGCGAGTTTCTTCACAGTTTCCGGCCAGATCGCAGCAGCTTCCAGAGCCAGGGACGCGCCCACCGAGGAAGCGGCGAGATCGGCCCCAGCAAGACCGGCCTCGCTCAAAATGGTGTGCACGGCGAGCACCCAGTCGAGATGGCTATCGAGCACCGAATGGCCGCGATCGCCGCCGGGAAAACCGGGCAGAGAGGGCACAATGACAGTGCGCGTTTCGGCCAGCTTGTCCAGGAACGGCACCCAGCGTGGTAACCCGCCAAAACCAGCGAGGAAGCCGATTTTTGGGCCGCTGCCCTTGCGCCAGATGCGCGTGGCAAAGCCATTCAGGTTGATGGTCTGGGTGTCAGGTTCGCGCACGTCAGTCTCCGGAGGGAAGGGTGTTCTTGCGTCCGCTCAGCAAGGAGCACTTAGCAATGGGCGATGCCGGACCAGGCGGCAAGTTCCGCCACCGTGCCCATCAGCAGATCGTGCTGGCGGGCGAAGGCAAACAGCGCATCACGCCGCATCGCCTCGCCCTCATGGTTTAGAATTTCGCAAATGGCGGCGGCGGGAGTGAGCTCGGCGGCGCTGGCCAGGGCGACGGAGGCTTCCGTATGGCCCTGGCGTTCGGCGAGCAGACCGGGGCGCGCGGCAAGGGGGAAAATATGGCCCGGCGCAGTGAAATCCTGCGGCCGCGATTGAACATTTCCCAGTAGGCTAATGGTCAAAGCGCGATCGCGCGCCGAAATACCGGTGGTGATGCCCTGTGCGGCATCCACGGAGACGGTGAAAGCGGTGCCTTTCGGGCAGGTATTGCGGCTGACCATCGGTTTCAGACGAAAGCGGCGCACCAGTTCCGGGGCGAGGGAAACGCAGATCAGACCACCGGCTTCGCGGATCATCTGGGTCACCAGCGTCGGCGTCGCGTATTCGGCGGCGAAGACGAGATCGCCTTCGTTTTCGCGGCCTTCGTCATCACAGAGAATAACGGGTTTGCCGCGGCGGACGGCATCGATCAGCATGGCCGGGCGCACGAAAATACGACCGCGCGCCAAAGAAGGCGCGGTCGGTGATGTGGTATTGGCAGCCTGGGGTGAGATCAGCGCATCCGCTTTCATCACTATCCTCACCGTGAACATCTTGCTCGCCAGTATTGCGGGCCGCTGTTTGGTACGTCAACCAAGCGAGCGGGGACGGCGCAGCAAAGGCACCAGGGGCACGGCGAGCACGCACAGCAGCGCCATCAGAAAAAAAAGCCGGCCGCCATAACGCTCATAGATGAAGCCGGAGAGGAACGTCATCGTGCCCATCGGTACGCCGGCGCCCAGCGCCATGTGCAGGGCCTGCGCGGTGCTAGCGCGTTCAGGTGGGATCACCCGTTGCAGCATCAGCATGGAAGACTGGTGCTGGAAGGCGAAAGTGACAGCGTGCAGTGCCTGCACAGCAAATAGTATGGCGAGGTCTCCGGTGATGGCGGTAACGGACCAGCGCACGATCCCGGCTACGGCCGCGCCCAGGGTAAGGCCGGCGGGACCGAGAAGTTCGATCAAACGGCGGCCCCACATAAAGAAGGCGACCTCCGCAACAATACCGATGGCAATCAGCAGGCCAATGGTGCCGTCCGTGATTCCCAATGAGCGCCAATGCAGCGGGCCGAAAGAATAGAACGCCGCGTGCGAACCCTGAATAAGGGCGGAGCTGGCCAGGGTCAGACGGAATTCCGGGATGCGTAACACCGCCACGACGCCGGCGAGGCCACCGGTGAAATGGCGCCGACTGGCGACCGGGCTGGCGGGTTCGGGCAGGCTGCGCGCGACCAGAGCGGCGGTGACGAAGCCGCAGGCCAACAGGATAGGAACGATGATGGTCCCGAACAGCCCAACGACCTGCCCACCGATCGCTGAAATGACCATAAAGGTGGCCGAACCAGCGGCGCGCGGCGGACCGTATTGAATTCTCCCCTCGCGCGCGAGGGCAAGAGCGAGGCTATCCGACAGCGGGCCAAGGGCCGAGGTTGCAGCCCCCTGGCAGGCGATCAGGAGGGCAATGATGACGAAGGCGTGGTTCGGGATGGTGCGGGCAGCTAGCAACGCAAGCGCGGTGCAGGCAGCCACGCAAGCGGCACTGGCCATGACAATACGGCGCTGGCCCAGACGATCCGCCAGCATACCCCAGGACGGGCCTGTGAAGATGCGCACCAATGAGGCCATGGCAAGGACGGTGCCGATCTGTTGGGCACTGAGGCCGGTATCGGCCATGAAGAGTGGCAGAAACGCGCCGACGATCGCGAAGGTGCCGAACAAGGCCGACATGAAGGCCCCCACGCGGACGCTCGCGGAAATACTCACCGGAGAATGTTCACGCGGGTTGCGTGGCGGCGGCCAGCTCGCGGATTTTGCGCGCCATGGCGGCGATGCCATTGCCGCGATTAGTGGACAGCGCTTCGATGAGGCCGAGCTCTTTCAGAAAGACCGGATTGGTGGCGAGAATCTCCTCGCGGGAGCGGCCGGAATAGACGCGCAGCAGCAGGGCGACGAGGCCCGAGACAATGGCGGCGTCGGAGGCGCCGGCGAAGTAAAGACTGCCACCTTTCAGCGTGGAATGCAGCCAGACTTTCGATTGGCAGCCCGGAACACGATGCGCCTCATCCATCCATTCGGGGGGGAAGGCAGGCAGTTTTCGGCCCATGTCGATGATGTGCTGGTAGCGTTCCATCCAGTCGTCGAAAATAGAAAACTCCTCGCCGATCATGACGATGGCTTCGGCGGCGGTTCGGTCCTCGGGGGTGATGAAGGGGGTGGTCACAGAATGAACCGGCTGAGATCGCCTTTCTGGGCGAGGGGTGAAACTTTTTCGCCGACATAGGCGGCGTCAACAGTGAACGTTTCGCCGGCGCGGTCGGTAGCCGAAAAACTGATTTCTTCCAATAGTTTTTCCAGCACGGTGTGGAGCCGACGGGCGCCTATATTCTCAACGCGGTCGTTGATATCAGCGGCGAGGTCGGCCAATGCGTCCACGGCATTGTCGGTGAAATCCAGGGTGACGTTTTCGGTGCTGAGAAGGGCAGAATATTGCTTCAACAGTGAGTGTTCAGGTTCCATCAGGATGCGACGAAGGTCTTCGCGAGTAAGCGGGAACAATTCCACGCGGATGGGCAGGCGGCCTTGCAGTTCAGGGAGGAGATCGGACGGTTTGGCGAGGTGGAAAGCACCGGAGGCGATGAACAGCACATGGTCAGTTTTCACTGGGCCGTATTTCGTGGAGACTGTAGTGCCTTCAATGAGAGGCAGCAGATCGCGCTGCACGCCTTCACGAGAAACGTCGGCACCGCGAAAACCGCCTTCGGTGGAGCGGGCGCAGATTTTGTCAATTTCGTCGAGGAAGACGATGCCATTATTTTCGGCGTGCGCCACCGCATCTTTTTGCAGGCGGTCGTTGTCGAGCAGGCGGTCGGCTTCTTCCTGTTGCAGGATTTCGCGGGCTTTCGTCACATTCATGCGTTTATTTTGCAGCGGGCGATTGCCGAACATGCCTTTCATCATCTCGCTGAGGTTAATTACCTGACCGGGGGGCATGCCAGGGATGTCCATGTGACCGATCGGGTTACCGCCCGTGTCGGCAACGGCAATGTCGATTTCCTTGTCTTCGAATTCTCCGGCACGCAGCATGCGGCGGAATTTGGAACGCGTGTCGGCGGCTGCCTGTTCGCCGACGAGGGCGGTAATGATTTTTTCTTCCGCCGCGAGTTCGGCTTTCGCCTGCACATCCTTACGGGAGATTTCGCGCAGCATATTGAGGGAAATTTCCACCAGATCGCGGACGATTGATTCGACGTCGCGGCCGACATAACCAACTTCAGTGAATTTGGTGGCTTCTACTTTCAGGAACGGGGCCTGCGCGAGTTTGGCAAGGCGGCGGGCAATTTCAGTTTTGCCGCAGCCGGTGGGGCCGATCATGAGGATGTTTTTCGGCACCACCTCCTCGCGCATTGCTTCCGGCAATTGCTGGCGGCGCCAGCGGTTACGCAGGGCGATGGCAACGGCGCGCTTGGCGTCGTTCTGACCGACGATG